>JAMONE010000193.1 GCA_027066695.1 Micavibrio sp.
TAATATATTGCGCCGTTATTTTAAAGCGTTTTGGGTGTTTCATTTCAATAATTTCAGGAGGTTTAAAATTTTTAAGATACATGGATTTTTCATAGCCGCTCAATTCATGTATAAATTCACATTCAACACCCTCGATCAAATATGCCCGCTCATCAATATTAGCAGTCCAAAACAACATACATTTAAGATAGCTAATAACATTATCTTTTGTAATAATAGGCTTAGACTTCATTTCCAATTCATCAATAACATATAGACCATCAGAACAACGTATAAATTCATCCTTATATTTAACAAACTGTGCTAAAAAATATTCAGCGCCATCATCATGATAGAGTACACGAAGAACATCCACATCATTGTAAAAAGGTAAGGGTTTTATAGATACGCTGGTATTATTGGCATCTAAATCCAGACCTTCCAACGGTGTAATGAATGCAATAAATTCTTCAGCTTCATAATTATTCCAAGAATTATCAATATCATGAAGCAATGTTATAAGTGGAGCAACACTTGCCTCATGCTGAATAACTATATCACTAGATGATTTTTCCCCTTTAAAAATATTATTACCAGCCACAAAAGCATAGGTTTTATGTGTAAGTAAATCTAGCTCATCATCAAAAATCTGACCTTCATCCAAAGCGCGAAACCCTTCATATAAAGCACTTTCAATGCTAGTTATATTTTTTGAATCTTTACGCTCTAAAATATCTTTAACATTTAAAATCGGCTCACATAATTTAGAGTTGACACCCATTTTTTCCAAAGCAAAACAAACCTCATTAACCATGTTTAGCAAGGTTTCTATTACTGTAAGCTCATTTTTTGTAAAAACCTTCATTTACAAGTACTCCATATTAGATTTTAGTTGGCAACTCACCATCAATTTGAAAACTCTCGCCACAGCCGCAGCGGCTGGTTTCGTTGGGGTTTTGAAAGTCGAAACGTGAGTTGCCCAACTCATCAGTGATATAATCTACGGTCATGCCAAACAGCATCCAAGAATAGAGTTTAGGGATATAAATAGCCGCTCCATTTTGCTCGAATTTTTCATCATTTAATAGCTTATCATCTATACTTATATATTCTATTTCATATTTATTGCCAGAACATCCTGTTGTCTTAACCCCCAAGCGCAAGCCTTGCGTTCCTTCTGGTGCGTCATTTAGTAATGAACGAATTTGCTCGGCGGCTTTTAGCGTGATTTGTATTGGTTTGTTCATAATACATCTTTCCTTCTACTGTCATTGCGAGGAGCTTTAGCTCCGTGGCAATCTAGATTACTTCGCTATGCTCGCAATGACGGTAAACGTCACATAAACATATTAAGTTGCATCTTTGCAGTTTCTGCCATCATTGAAGGATTCCATTGTGGCTCCCAGATTATTTCGACTTGCACACCTCCAACACCTTTAACAGGCAAAATAGCACCCTGCACCCAAGCAGGCATTTCCTGCGCCACGGGACACGCAGGTGAGGTGAGGGACATCTTCACCTCAACATCGCAAACACCGTCTTGCTCGGGCATAATTTCGACCTCATAGATAAGGCCAAGCTCATAGATATTCACAGGGATTTCAGGATCATAAATCTCTTTCAAACCCTTTAGAATATCAGGCCATAGCGTATGCTCTCGCGGAGCTTTCACATGCGGAGGCTCGGCTAAATGATCGTGATTTTCTTCTTCTATTTGTTCTTGTTCCATATCTTCCCTAACCACTTAAATGCTATAGAATGCGTAAAATAAATAATCTATAGTAACTCGAATTAAAAATCACACAATGTTATTTCGAACTATTGCTATAGTACTTTACATTTTAAATAAGACATTTAGCCCCTTTCGTCATTACACGGTTTATCCGTGTGATCTATGGATTGCATGCATCAAGCATGCAATGACGGTTTGTACTATTTTTAATCTAAACTACTATATTATATTCTTAACTAAAATTACTATATTTTAAACCTAATGGTTAATAGCTCAAGTAAAAAAAGCCACCATATAATTTAAGGTGGCTTTTGTAATTCTGTTTTGTAATTATGGCTATTTCAAAATATTTTTAAATTCATTACTTGTAATAAATTTACTGTAGAAATCTTCAACAGCATAAGGAAGATTATCAGCCGCATTGTTACATGCGCCCATTGCAGAATAACTGGTTTTATATGGGAAATTGGTTGAAATAGATGTAATGGGCTGATCGTTTATGAAGAATTTTCCAGTAATATCCCAGCTAGCTGGTGTAATTGATTTTACTATAACGTTATCTAAAACCAAACTGATTTTATTGCTTTCAGGTTTGTATAACCCCGATTGTTGCAGCTCTTCAATAAGTGCATTTTTAAAATAATCTTCGTAACTTCCACCAGGAACTTGAATAGGCCCAGCCATACGACACTGCAAACTTAAACTTTCTTTAGATGCTATCGAAACACTTGAAACGCTAAGTTTTGTGTTTGTTTTCAAATTATCTATATAGTACTTAGTTTGATTGCTTGCGACATAACGAGTCGCAGTAAAACTTTCACAAGATGTAAGTAAAAAAATTGTACAAAAGATAGTTGATATTTTTTTCATATTTTTAGCCTAAAAAAGTTGCACCATTTTCATTAACGGCGGATACCAAGAGCTTTAATAAGGTCTTTATAGCCTTGCTCGTTATTGCTTCTAAGGTAATCAAGCAATTTACGGCGTTTTGCAACCATCGCTAAAAGTCCGCGGCGTGAATGGAAGTCTTTTTTATGTACTTGCATATGCTCGGATAGCTCACTAATTCTTGTTGTTAGAATGGCAACTTGAACTTCAGGTGAGCCTGTATCGCTTTTGTCTCTAGCGTATTCTTTAATGATTTTTGCCTTTTGGGCTGTTTCCATTGACATGGTATTTTCCTCGTATATCTAAATGTTAAAAACTCGAACAGGTTTTATTTGCGCTCTTTGCTGCTCAATCAATGCTATCGGAGCATCTTCATGAGTGGCTAGAGCTAAAATACTTTCCTTTTTCCCAAGCCCTATATCCGTTAAACGTTGGAAATCGGGTTTAGAGACAAATTCAAGCATCTGTCCATTGCGAATTTTTGCTGTTTCTTCCATCTTTAAATCAAGAGCCGGGATATCGTCCAGCACGATTTGCAAAGGCAGCAAATACTCACTTCGGGCGGAAAAGTAGTCCATATCGTTTAAAATGTCCAGAGAAATCGCATTTTCTGCCAAAAAAACACCGACTTTTTCACGGCGCAGCGCAGATATATAGCCCTTACAGCTCAAATCATCGCCCATATCCCGCGCGATAGAGCGCACATAAGTGCCTTTACCGCAGATCATTTCAAAATCGGCTTCATTCTCGCGTGTGTCTAATAATTCAAGCTTTTCAATATAGACTATGCGGGATTTAAGCTCGGGAGTTTTGCCATCTCGGGCAAGGTCATAGGCTCGCTCTCCGTTAATTTTGATGGCGGAGAATATTGGCGGGGTTTGCTGAATATCACCTGTGTATTTGGGGAGCAGGGCGGTTATATCCTCTTTTGTAGGGCGAAGATCAGAGCTGGCAATGACTTTGCCTTCCAAATCGTCGGTATCTCTTTGCTCACCCCACGTAATGGTAAAGCGGTAAGTCTTTATATCGTCTTGCGCAAAGGAAATCGTCTTAGTCGCCTCACCAAGAGCAATAGGAAGCACGCCCGTAGCCAGCGGGTCAAGCGTCCCCGCATGCCCGATTTTCTGCGCATTAAGCGCGCGACGCACCTTACCGATAGCCTGCGTTGAGGTCATGCCGTAAGGCTTATCAAGATTTATCCAGCCCGATATAGGGTCACCTTTACGTTTTCTAGCCATATTTATTCATTATCATCATCAGGGATATGAACGCCGCGTAATAGCTCTTCAATATGCTGCGCTTCATCGAATGAATTATCGGTTACAAATTTAACCTTTGGGGTGAATTTTAGGCTTGAGGAGCGGGCAATTTCTTTTTGAAATACATGCGCTTGAGTATTCAGGGCGGGGAGCAGCTCATCCATTCCCTCGCCGTTAATAGACATGACATAGGCGCGTGCATGTTTTAAATCAGGCGATGGGCGCACTTCTGAAATAATAATAGTGTTTGATTTATCGAGCAATAGCTCATCAGTGAAATGCCCGCGTTGCAGCGTTTCCGACATGATATGGCGCAGCTGCTCACCAACGCGGAGCTGACGTTGTGACGGTTCTGTGTTGCTGCCTTTGATTTTTTTTCTCATAAGCGTTCTTACTGAACTACGCGTTCTTCCTCGATAATTTCATAGCATTCGATAATGTCGCCTGCTTTGATGTCATCATAATTTTCAAATGCCATGCCGCATTCTTGCCCTTCTTTAACGTCTTTAACTTCTTCCTTAAAGCGTTTAAGAGTTTTAAGCATGCCTTCATGTACAACCACATCATCACGTAGCAAGCGAACTTTAGAGCCGCGCTTAACGCCGCCTTCGGATACTTCACAACCTGCGACTTTACCGACTTTGGTGATGTTGAATACTTCCTTGATTAGGGCTTGTCCGATATATTCTTCGCGAACTGTCGGCGCAAGCATTCCTGTAAGGATGGCTTTTGCATCATCAATTACATTATAGATAACATTATAATAGCGAATATCAACTTGCTCATGCGCGGCTAAATCGCGGGCTTGAGTATTTGCGCGGACGTTAAATCCGATAATAAGTGCGCCAGAGGCGTTTGCCAGAATAACATCTGATTCGGTAATACCGCCAACGCCACTATGAAGAACTTGAACTTCGATGCCTTCATTTTCTTCTTCCATTTTAGCTAGCGAGCCTGTGATCGCCTCGATAGAGCCAAAAACATCTGCCCGTATAAGAACAGGAAGCTTGGTCGCTTCACCTTCTTCACGTTGCGAGAGTATTTGCTCCATTGTTGTACGGCCTTTAACAGCCTTGGCCGCGGCAATTTCTTTAGCTTTGTTTTCGCGATATTCTGCAATTTCACGTGCCTTAGATTCCTCGGATGTAACGTTAAATATATCACCAGCAGAAGGTGTTTTATTTGAGCCGAGTACTTCAACAGGTTGCCCTGGAATAGCTTCCTTAACGTGATTGCCTTTATCATCGATAATAGCGCGAACTCTGCCAAAGGTAGAGCCTGCAACAAAAATATGACCAATACGCAATGTTCCCTTTTGGATTAAAACAGTTGCAACAGAGCCACGACCTTTTTCCATTTTGGATTCAACAACAAAGCCTTGCGCATAGCGATCAGGGTTTGCTTTAAGCTCGAGAATCTCGGATTGTAAAAGTATGGCTTCTTCTAGCTTATCAAGGTTGGTTTTCTTTTTTGCAGAAATTTCAACACATTGAACATCGCCGCCCATTTCTTCTATAACAACTTCATATTGAAGTAAATCCTGCTTTACCTTTGTTGGATTAGCATCAGGCAGGTCTATCTTATTAACGGCAATAATAATAGGAACATTTGCGGCGCGCGCATGATTAATAGCTTCAATTGTTTGTGGCATAATTGAATCATTTGCCGCAACCACGATAACCACGATATCTGTTACATCTGCGCCGCGTGCGCGCATTTCTGTAAAGGCTGCATGACCAGGTGTGTCAAGGAAGGTGATTTTCTCACCGCTTGAAAGATTAACCTGATAAGCACCGATATGCTGGGTAATTCCGCCAGCTTCGCCAGCGACCACATCTGTTTCACGTAGCGCATCCAGCAGTGATGTTTTACCATGATCTACATGCCCCATAATGGTAACAACAGGCGGGCGAGGTAGAAGGTCTTCTTCTTTATCTTCTACATCATCAAGGCCAATTTCAACATCTGCGTCGGTAACGCGTTTTACTTTATGTCCGAATTCTTCAATTACAAGTTCGGCTGTATCTGCGTCAATATCTTGCGTACCTGTAGCCATAACCCCCATTTTCATCAGAGATTTGATTACATCTTTTCCCGCTTCTGCCATACGATTTGACAGCTCTTGAACTGTAATTGTCTCGGGCAATATAATTTCACGTACAGATTTCTCTGATGGAGCTTGGAATGGTTGGGCGGCAAGACGTGCTTTTTCACGCATACGTTTTTGCGCTGCTAAACTTGGGCCGCGATCACGGTCGTAATCTTTGTTAAGTGCTTGATTGATAGTAATGCGACCGCCTCTGCGATCACCAACATTGCGTGTGGCCGGCTTTGGCGCAGCTTTCTTAATTTTATCACGGTAGCTTTCGGCAGGTTTGCTATCTTCATTTGTGAATGTTTTGGTGCGTTTTGCATCTTCTTTTGGTTGAGCAGCTTGTAGCTTAGCAACATCAACGGAGACATCTTTTTTCTCATTAGAGTCTGCGCTCGCTACGGATTTTTCTTCTTCTTTTGCTTTTACAGCATCTTCATGTGCTTTTCTTTCAGCTTCTTCTTCAGCTTCTTTGGCTTTTTTATCTTCCAGCGTCATAACGCGGCGTTTAGGTAATTCTTTTTTCTTCGCATCACCAGCAAGAGCAGCTTGCAGAGCGCGCGCACGTGCGTCTTTTTGCCCTGATGATAAAAGTGCATCTTCGGCTGAGGCCTGCGAGCTTTGTTTATCTTGCGTTCCAATGGGCGTTCTTTTCCTGCTCCGCATAGCAACGGTGGTAACTTTTGCACCTCTGCTTGGCGCAGCGTTTCCTGCTCCACCAGCTTTTAGGCTCAATGTTTTACCCGACAAGCTTAGTGTCTTGCCTGCGCCGCTTGTTGTTTTTGTTTCTTCTTTTTTCTCAGTCATTCTGTTCGCCTAAAAATTACAGGGTTAGGTATACACCTACGCATGGCATAGTGCAAATTATTGTTAAAAATCTGGATGTTGTTTGGTAATAGGGTGGGTATCCCTTCCCGCATATTGCGGAAAGGACAGTATATTTAGAATGATTTTTTTGTTTGGAGTATTCCAAATTTATTACTTTCTATAAAGATTTTACACATCTTTCGATGCGCTCTCTTCTTTTTTCTCTTCTATTTCTTCTTTATCTTCTTTTGCTTCTTCTTTTTTAGCAGCTTCAGCAGATGCCGTAGCTTCAGCTTCCGCGGCGGCAACCGCTTTTTCAGCCGCAGCGTCTTCTTCTGCAAACCAATGTTCGCGCGCTTTCATGATTACATCATTAGCATCTTGCACGCTCATTTGATTGTCTCCTAATAAATCGACAAGCTCATCACCAGCAAGGTCAGCTAGATCATCAAGAGTTTTAACGCCTTGCTCACCAATTTTTAGAATTTGATCTGCGCGCAGACCTTTGGCAGCAATAAGGTCATCAGAAATTTTAAGCTCTTCTTGTTTTGCCGCAAGTTCATCTGATTTCTTTGATAACCAGTTAGTTGCGCGTTGTTGAAGCTCTGCTGCGATTTCTTCTTCAAAGCCTTCAATTTCGCAAAGCTCTTCGATTGGAGTTTCTGCAATTTCCTCTACTTCTGTGAATCCCTCAACAACAAGTAATTGTGCAATAACTTCGTCAACGTCAAGTGCTTCGATGAATAGAGCAGAGCGTGTTTCGAATTCTTCTGCGCGGCGTGTTGATTCTTGCTCGTCTGTCATGATGTCGATATCCCAGCCAGTAAGAATAGAGGCAAGGCGAACATTTTGACCACGTCGACCAATAGCAAGGCTAAGCTGGTCTTCACCAACAACAACATCCATG
>JAMONE010000194.1 GCA_027066695.1 Micavibrio sp.
CATAACAGCAGTCATTGCAAACACATGGAAAAACGGCAAAACGCCAAGCATTTTCTGCTCACCCTTTTCAACATCATAAAACCATTCCTGCGCCTGACAGCTATTGGCATAGACATTTTGATGGGTGAGCATCGCGGCTTTCGGCAGGCCAGTAGTTCCGCCCGTATATTGCAAAACAGCCAGATCTTCTTCAGGATTTATTTGCGGGATTTTGATATTACCGTCATTATCCATCAACTCATTATATGGAATAATACGTTTTTGCGGCCTTATAGATGCCAACTCCCCGCGCTTGAAAATTGGAAATAACATATTTTTCGGGAAGGGCAGAACTTCGGTGAATGGGCAAATGATAAGCTCTTTCAAGCGCGTGGCTTGCAGCATCTTCTCCATTTTCTCGTAAAGCATTTTCAGATCAAGCGTTATAACCAAATCAAGCTCGCTGTCTTCTATTAGATGCGAAAGCTCATCAGTGGCGTAGAGCGGATTTAAATGCACAACCACCGTGCCGCTCATTAAAATAGCGAAATACGAGATAATGAAATACGGGCAATTCGGCAGAAACAAGCCTATTCGATCACCTTTTTTAATGCCGCGATCTTGCAAGCCTTTGGCCATTTTACACGCTAGCTCATGAATTTCGCGCCAGTTATATTTTTTGCCAAGAAAATCAAATGCAGGGTTATCGGGGTAATTTTTTGCGGTATCTTGCAGCATATGAAAAACAGGGTGAAGCGCAATATCCATGTTCCAGTCAACTTTTTCAGGATAATGATTAAGCCATGGATATTGATTATCTATCATATATTTATAGCTTTTCCACTGTGATATTTTCATTGGTGTAAACGCAAATCTCTGCCGCTATTTTCAAAGCTTTACGAGCAATTTCTTCAGCGGTTAAATCTTGATCATATAGCGCGCGCGCCGCCGCAAAAGCGTAATTCCCGCCCGAGCCTATACCGATAATGCCATGCTCTGGCTCTACCACATCACCATTACCTGTCATGATAAGCGAAGTTTCTTTGTCTGCAACCGCCATTAATGCTTCTAATTTGCGCAAATATTTGTCAGTGCGCCAGTCCTTGGCAAGCTCAACGCACGCGCGGGTAAGTTGACCAGGATGAGCTTCTAGCTTAGCTTCCAAACGCTCAAACAAAGTAAAAGCATCCGCCGTTGACCCTGCAAAACCGACAATAATATCATCGTCACGCCCAAGCCGCCTTACTTTGCGCGCATTGCCCTTAAGGACAGTATGCCCCATAGAAACCTGTCCATCACCTGCGATAACAACGTCTCCATCCTTGCGGATAGAAATAATCGTAGTACCGCGCCATTTTTGCGCATCTGCGTAATCGTGAATATCATATGTCATAGATCAAAATATGATTGATTTAGGTTAGCTTTGTCAAGAGCTAGGGTCAGGACCTATTAAATTTATAAATTCTGCGCGAGTCATATTTTTAGATAATACGCTTGAAAAGTGCGCAGGGCATAGCCGTAGCTACGATCAAGCACTTTGAAGGC
>JAMONE010000195.1 GCA_027066695.1 Micavibrio sp.
GCTTTGCTCTTCCATTTTAAGAGCTAGCTTCATTAATTTGAAATGATCTGTATTCATTAGATATATTGCTTTTAATTTATTTCTACTCTGTTATTTTAATATAAGCTATTTCACAGATAAATATAGGAAATAAAGATGTCCAAGAAATTTGATTGTATTGTAATTGGCGCAGGGCCTGGTGGTTATGTTGCAGCGATAAGATGCGCGCAGCTCGGGATGAGTGTGGCTGTGGTGGAAAAGCGTAAAACCCTTGGCGGGACATGTTTGAATGTTGGCTGCATTCCATCCAAAGCATTGCTTAGTGCCTCGGAAAAATATGAAGATGCATCGCTTCATATGAAAGATGTCGGGGTGGAAACTACGGTTAAGCTCAATTTAAAAACTATGATGAAGCATAAGGATAGCGTTGTTGGCGCGAATACCAAGGGCATTGAATTCTTGCTCAAGAAAAACAAGATCACCCATATTAATGGCGCGGCTAGCATTGTTGCGGCGGGCAAGATCAAGGTTGGTAAGGATATTTATGAGGCGGATAATATCATTATTGCTACTGGCTCTGATGTTATATCGCTGCCTAATATCAAGATTGATGAAAAGCGCATTGTATCTTCTACTGGTGCGCTTGAGCTATCTGAAGTACCGAAGAAGATGATCGTTATTGGCGGCGGCGTTATCGGGCTAGAGCTTGGGACAGTGTGGCGCAGGCTTGGCGCGCAAGTTATTGTGGTTGAGTATTTGGACAATATTTTGCCTGGTATGGACGGCGAGATTCGCAAAGAGGCCAAAAAGATATTCGCAAAGCAAGGAATTGAGTTCAAGCTTTCCAGCAAAGTTACGGACGCAAAAGCTAACGCGAAGGGTGTTACCCTTAGTCTTGAACCTGCTGCGGGCGGTAAAACCGAGAGCTTAAAGGCTGATATTGTGCTTATGGCTATTGGGCGTAAGCCTTATGTCGAGGGGCTTGGCCTTGATAAGGCTGGCGTTAAATTGAATGAGCGCGGTCAAATTATTACGGACGAGTTCTTTGAAACTTCCGTGGAAGGAATCTACGCGATTGGCGATGTAATCGCAGGGCCGATGCTTGCCCATAAGGCAGAGGATGAAGGCGTTGTGCTGGCGGAAATGCTAGCGGGGCAGTCAGGGCATATCGATTATGATTGTATTCCAGGCGTTGTCTATACTTGGCCTGAGGTTTCCAGCGTTGGTAAAACCGAGGAACAGCTCAAGGATGAGGGTGTTAAGTATAATGTCGGGAAATTCCCGTTTATGGCTAATGGTCGCGCGCGCGCTATGGGCTGTATGGATGGATTCGTCAAAATCTTGGCCGATTCGAAAACTGACCGAGTGCTTGGTGCGCATATGATTGGGCCAAATGTTGGTGATCTGATCGCCGAGGTCGTTGCCGTCATGGAATTCGAAGGCACAGCCGAGGATATAGCTCGCATTTGCCACGCTCACCCAACTTTGCCCGAAGTGGTGAAGGAGGCAGCTCTAGCGGTGCATAAACGCGCCG
>JAMONE010000196.1 GCA_027066695.1 Micavibrio sp.
TGAAATTTTTATATCATTAAGCGTCAATGCAGAATCACCCGTATTAACCAAAGAAACCGTAATTGTTGAAGCAGAAGAAATTTCAGAGCCAAACTGCACCTCAACCTGCGAAGAGACTAAAAGCCCCTTACCAGGAACAGCCTCAGGGAAAATATCAGCCTCATTAACCAAATCCGGAACATAATCACCAGATAAAGGAACACTAGCAAGTCCAGTTGCACCACTATGCTTAACAACCAAAACACCTGTTGATGGCCCTTTTTGTTTTGGCGCCCAAGTCACCGTTGCTATACAAGCCTGCCCAGCTTGCAATGTTTTACAATCATGTTCGACCACATAACCTGAGCGTTCAGACGAATTGATAAATAGATCAGAAATTTCAACAGTATTTGAAGTAATATTTCGCAATATAACTGGCTCCACCATTGTCTGACCAGAGGCAAGCGAGCCAAAATTAAGCTCTGAAGGAATAGCTTCAACATCACTGGATAATGTATCAGAAGAATCACCGCTGGATTCAATATTACCCGATAAGGTAGCAGTAACAAGGCGGGTACGACCACTATGAAGCATTAACATCTCAACGCGCCACGCGCCTGCTTGAAGCCCCTTAACCGAAAGGGCCACAGCACATTCCGCGCCAGAAGGCAAAAGCCCTACCCCACATTGATTTAAAGATACACTTGCCGAAAGATTAGAGGAGGGGTAGAGATTAATCTTTCCTGTTTGAACAGGCTGCGCCCCCTCATTTCGAAATAACACAACAACTTGCGCGGTTGCCCCAATTGGCACAGAGCCGCCATCCACATCACTTTCAACAGGAACAAGACCTACCGCTCCACCGCCTGAAACACGTGTGCCAGGTGCGTCAAAACCAGGATACTGCGCATAAGCAGAAATACTGCCACCCAATATAATAAGGACAGTAAACAACAATAATAAATACCTAATATAATGCGAATGCATAATCATGGGCTTAAATAAAGACACTCCGAAAAGAGTAATGACACATATAATAACGCAAAAGAACGTAAGCGTACCGAATCATATTATACACATATTCAAGAAATAAAACATACATATAGCGTAATATCCACATAATCTCACAAAAACGAGCGAAAAGAAGGGGTTAATGCGATTGCACGGAAACAGGATATTGCACAACAGCATTAGACGGTGACGCAGCGTTCGAAGCCGTAAAATCAGGAGAAGAATCCCCCTCGGATGTATAAACAATCACACGTGGTTTAAGCAAAAATACCAGTTCGGTATTTGATGTGGTAAGTGTTCTTGATATGGGAAGAAATGGGGAGTCAAAGCCCGCACCTGATTTATCATATTCATCACTTTCGCGCACAAGGCCAGCAATTAACACCGAATCACCTGGGCGAATACGTATTTGCGTAGAAAGCTCACGCTCTGTAGTTTCAGGCAGCTGCAATACAGTTCCATCAGCGTCAAAATTCTTAAATCCTTTAAACTCTTCCAAGTTAATTTCAATTGCGCCATAAACCGTTGCATTATCCCAATTACTAGAAATTTTTAGCGTAAAGCCCGTATCAACCGTAGCGGTCTCAGTGGAAACGGTTGTCTCACCATCTTGCACGGAGCGCGTCAATGAGGACACATAATTAATAGTATCTGCCGCACGCAACGTTGCCTCCGCGCCAGAAAGAACAGTAAGCTGTGGCTGGGATATAGTTTTAACTGCGCCATATTCAGAAATAAAATCAAACACATCATCAGATCCAAACGACACTCCGCCCATAGTTGGCAGACCTATACTAATAGGACTAAAATCTGCCCCCGTAGAGCCTGATATATTTATACCAGAAGCAAAGCGCCCAAACTTACTGATACCACGCCAATCGATACCCGCAGAATTACCATTATTTAGCGATACCTCCCAAATATAAACCTCAAAGATAATTAAAGCAGTACTTGCGCGAACACGCTGGAAATAGCGCTCTGCAAGCTCTGCGGTGCGATTAGTCGCCTCATATATAATGGTGCGCGTGGCGCTCTCTGTTATAGGAGTGCTTCCCGTAATAGCTTTAACGCCCGTCGCAATACTGGCAAGAATATCATTTTCACCGCCAATCGGAGGAATAGTCACAGTGAAGGTTTGCGTCTCCTTAACGATCAACAACCCGTCTTCATATGAACAATACAAATCAGCCAGACCACATATTTTTTTAACAACACTGCGTAGCGGGCCGCGTAGATTAGTGATAGTCACTGTGCGCTCAAATCCAGCGTCAGTTTCAAAAGCCATTGGCACTTCATAATCAGCCAAAATCAACTGTAACGCCCCAGCCACAGTTTCAGAGCGAAGCTCAAATGGGCCGACTACAGCTCTTGGCAAAGAACTGTTTCTTTGCGAAGCTTTAGGAATAAGGACATCACTGCCTAGCGGTAAATAAATAACACTATCAGGCTTGTCGTTCACAGATTCTTGACGACCCGCCGCCATGGCAGGCGATGGAACAGATAAGTTACGCGCAGCAGGAACATCCACAGGAGCGCACGAAACCAAGAGCGGACATGCAACAGCAGACAAAGCCAGCATCTTCAAACCTGCTGGAAAAACTTTATATAGATATTTGATAATATTCATAAACAAAATCAACTCAAAGATAAGATCTCTAAATCATAACATTAGAGTTAATATTTTTCTATGTGCAAAGTGCGCGAAATCATTTTAATCAACCGATCTTTTTGCACCGGCTTTTTTAAAATAGCGCCAACGCCTAATTTAGAGGCCTCGCCCAGCAAATCGGGATTATCATCACCCGTTACCAAAATAACAGGCATAATTATATCATCGCCGCGTATCGCTCTTATAAATTCAAATCCGTTTATAGGCTCCATCCGAACATCAACAATGGCAAGATCAAGACCATTTTCACTAGATACAACATCCAAAGCCTGCCCGCCATCGGTAGACTCCAAGGTATCATAGCCACCATCATTTAAAAATTTACAGATCTGCATACGGACAAAATCGTTATCTTCGACGACTAATATTTTATGTTTTTCTAGCATAAACGCAACTCCGATAAATCTTACTGATAACTGAGATAATACTAAAAAAAAATAAAGAACCTCCTAATAATAGCTAAAATATGATATAAAATCCAGCATGAGCGTTATTATCACCATCATATGCTTGATAAGTGCCTTATCGCTACTTACAGCATTATCCATCATAGATTTGAAAACCAAATTACTTCCGAACAAATATGTTGCGGGATTTTTTGGCAGCGCTATAGCATTCCACGCAGCAACCCAGTTCCAATTCATTGCACCTTTGGATATGTTTTTAGGCGCGATTGCAGGGGGCGGCATGTTGCTTGCTATTCGTCATATTGCTAATAAAATATATAAGCGCGATACATTAGGCCTTGGTGATGTGAAATTGATGGGCGCAGCAGGCGTTTGGCTAGGGATAGAACATATCTTTCTAGCCCTTAGTTTAGGCGCATTAGCGGGGCTAATCCATGGCATTATATATGGCCGTTACAAAAAAATTGATCTGTCAAAACTTTCCGTTCCCGCAGGCCCGGGATTTATTTTCGGTATAATTATAGTTGGCATTATCAAATTTCAAATGCTAATAACTATGTTATGAGACACTTGCTAGGCATTGATGATTTAAGCTCTGATGAAATTCGCGACATTATTAACCGCGCGGATTACTATTCTCGCGCCCTTGCTGATGGCAGATGGGATCGCAACAAGTTACAGCATAAAATAGTGCTGACACTGTTTTTTGAAAGCTCAACGCGCACGCTTACATCCTTTGATATCGCCGCCAAACGTCTTGGCGCGGACGTTGTTAACTGGAACGCCGAGCTTAGCTCGCTTAGTAAAGACGAGAGCTTTTCTGATACTATCGACACGCTAAGCGCGATGCGCCCCGATGCTATTATTATAAGGCACTGCGAATATGGCGCTCCGAATTTTGTTGCTGGTCGCGTAGATTGCCCTGTGATTAACGCAGGTGATAGCTGGCGCGAACATCCAAGCCAAGCATTGCTTGATGCGCTTACTATAACACAGGAAAAAGGCGAGCTTAAGGGCTTAACCGTGGCAATTTGCGGCGATGTAGCGCACAGCCGAGTGGCTAGCTCTAATGCTAAGCTCCTGACAAAGATGGGCGCAAATGTACGTTTTGTTGCACCTGAGTTCCTAATGCCGCAAAAGCTGCCTTGTGAAAGCATTAAATGCTTTGATAATCTTGAGCAAGGCATAGAAGGCGCAGACGTTGTTATGATGCTACGCATTCAAAAAGAGCGCATGGATAGAGGCGATATCCCAAGCGATGCGGCATATTTTAATAATCACGGACTAACGCTAGAGCGGCTTAAATGCGCCAAACCCGATGCCATTATAATGCATCCCGGCCCGATGAATAGAGGCGTAGAAATCGCCGATGAAGTAGCCGATGACCCTACGCGCTCCATGATGAAACGCCAAGTAGCTAACGGCATTCCTACTAGAATGGCAATCCTTGATTTATTGGTGGGTGGGTGATGATACTTATTCTTCCAATTTTTTTATTAGCTGGGTATTTAATTGGCTCAATACCCTTTGGACTAATACTTACAAAATTATTTACCAAGCAAGATATACGCGAAATAGGCTCGGGTAATATCGGGGCTACCAATGTTTTGCGAACAGGAAATAAAAAACTAGCTATTGCGACACTTCTCCTTGATGCGGGAAAAGGTGCTGTTTTAATTCTACCTCTTATTGGTAATCATGACCCTGCTGTTCCTGATTTCTTTTGGAACATGGTGGGACTTTCCATTGGATTAGGTGTCGTTTTGGGCCATTGCTTCCCCATCTGGTTAAAATTTAAGGGTGGGAAAGGCGTGGCTACATCGCTTGGCGTATTACTTGCAGCTGTGCCTTATGCTGGACTGGCGGCGGTGATAGCGTGGATAATTGCTGCTTTCGCATTTAGACTATCATCACTCGCTGCGCTAATAGCTGCGCTTGTTGCGCCAATAGTGACCTTCTTTATATATGGGCAAGAACCTGCTGCTATAGCCTCCTTAATCACATTACTTATATGGGCGCGTCATAAAGAAAATATGGAACGCATCATAGCTGGCACAGAGCCTAGGATAGGAAAGAACAAAGAGGAGGGTAAATCGTAAATTTTCTTTAACTGTCATTTCGAGTACATACGAGAAGTCTTATTAATCGGTAATACATAAGATCTCTCCATTTCATGTTCGAGATAACAGCTACTTTGCGATATATTAATATGTTAGACCTTTTCCCTCAAAATAAACCAACCCCCGAGGCTGAGCGCATAGCGGCGTTGCGCTTGTTTCGCACAGATAGTATCGGGCCTATCACCTTTTATCAATTGGTTGAGCGTTTCGGCAGCGCAGCCGAATCTCTGCTTGCTCTACCCGAGCTTGCTAAACGTGGAGGGCGGAAAAAACCGCTCAAAGCTCCCGATGAAAAATATATAATGCGCGAATATAAAGCTTTGCAAAAACTCGGCGGGCGAATTATTACCTACGCCGATAAGGAATATCCGCTTGCCTTAACCGCTACCGATGACGCGCCGCCTGTTATAAGTATTATCGGTAATGCTGCGTTGCTGAATAAATCATGCTTGGCAATAGTAGGAGCGCGTAATGCCTCGCTAAATGGTAAGAAATTCGCCTATAAACTCGCGGCAGAGCTAGGCGCACGCGGGCAAGTTATTACATCAGGCTTGGCGCGAGGCATAGATACCTCCGCCCATCAAGGAAGCGTTAACACAGGGACTATCGCAGTAGTAGCTAGCGGAATTGACGTGGTCTACCCAGAAGAAAACCAGAAATTATACGAAGAGATAGCCGAAAAAGGCTTAATAATCGCGGAAAGTGCGCTAGGCGCAAAACCCTACGCCGCAGCTTTCCCAAAGCGCAACCGCATAGTATCGGGCATATCCAAGGGCGTTATCGTAGTCGAAGCAACGCGGCGTTCAGGCTCACTCATAACTGCGCGCCTTGCAGGTGAACAAGGGCGCGATGTCTACGCCGTACCAGGATCACCATTTGACCCTAGAGCTTCAGGGCCAAACCACCTCATACGCGAGGGTGCAACATTAATAAGAAACGCCGATGATGTCATTGAAATATTGATGAATTTCTCTGGCAACGCTTTGCGCGAACCACCAACAAGCGTAGTGAATTTCATTCCCCCATATCATGAAAATCAAAATGAAGATCCACCTGAAAAAGCTCAGGAGCAAATTCTAACTCATTTATCTTTTACACCAATTTCTGTTGACGAATTGATCAGAGCATGTCATTTGAGTATTTCAGCTTTGCAAACTTCATTGCTGGAATTGGAGCTAGCAGGACGTATAAAACGCCTGCATGGGAATAGAATTATATTGCTGGAAGAAGAGTAGAATTGAAGGAATTTAACCACAAATACACGCAGATCAACGCAGATAAAATCGGTGTATATCCGTGTTCATCTGTGGTTATAAATAAAAGCAAATATTGTCATCCCGAAAGCTTTAGCTGAGGGATCTTAAGATCTCTCCGCAACGCGTTCGAGATGACAAAAGTATAAACTAAGGAATTAAAAATTGGCTAAAAATCTTGTAATTGTTGAGTCGCCCGCAAAGGCGAAGACTATAAATAAATATCTCGGGAATGATTTCGAGGTATTGGCATCATATGGGCATGTGCGTGATTTGGTTAACAAAGACGGATCGGTTTTGCCCGATGAAGATTTTGCCATGAAATGGCAGCTTGGGGATCGCGCGGATAAGAATGTCCGTGATATTAAACGCGCTCTTAAAAAAGCTGATGCATTGTACCTCGCGCCTGACCCTGATAGGGAGGGAGAAGCGATTGCGTGGCATATATATGAGCTACTAAACGAAGAAAACCTGCTTGAGGGCAAGGAGGTTCACCGCGTAACTTTTAACGAAATTACAAAAAAAGCCGTCAATACGGCGTTTGAAAATGCACGGGGGCTGGATCAGCCTTTGATTGATGCATATCTAGCGCGTCGCGCACTGGATTATCTGGTTGGCTTTAATATATCACCGATTTTATGGCGTAAATTACCTGGCTCTCGCTCGGCTGGTCGCGTGCAATCGGTTGCTCTGCGCTTGATATGTGAGCGCGAGACAGAAATTGAGCTGTTTAATCCGCAAGAATATTGGAGCATAGAAGCCCGCCTTCACACGCAAGACGGTGCGCCATTTACTGCCCGCCTTACGCATTTAGCGGGCAATAAGCTCGGCAAGTTTGATATCCCGAACGAAGAAAACGCTAGCGCGGCGATTGAGCGCATAAAGAACAAATCTCTTTCGATACAAAAAATCGAAAAAAAGCAGGTTAAGCGCAGCCCTTCTGCTCCGTTTATTACTTCATCATTGCAAATGGAAGCCTCGCGCAAGCTTGGCATGTCGGCCTCGAATGCTATGCGCCTTGCGCAACGTTTATATGAAGGCACAGCTGAGGATGGCGGGCTTATCACTTATATGAGGACTGACGGCACGACATTATCCGAAGATGCGGTTAAACAATGCCGCAGCGTTATCGGCAAGGATTACGGCAATAAATATCTA
>JAMONE010000197.1 GCA_027066695.1 Micavibrio sp.
ACGCGCCTTGTCCATGAAAAAGGCGTTGCTATATTCGTTGAGGCAGCGCGGATTTTGAAAAAACGTGGTGTTAAAGCAAAATTTCAAATCGCAGGGGGTGAGACAAAACATAATCCTAAGGCCATCTCTCGCGCACAGATGGAAGATATGGTTAAAGACGGCGCAGCGCAGTGGCTTGGGCGGGTTTCCGATATGCCAGAGCTATTATCACGCGCCGCGTTGATTGTGTATCCATCATATTATGGCGAGGGAATACCGCGCGTATTGCTGGAATCTTGCGCAGCGGGCAGAGCTATTGTTACAACCGACCATGCAGGTTGCCGCGAGGCAGTTAAAAACGGGATCAATGGATTGCTTGTCGAGGTTAAAAACCCAGAGCAAACCGCCGATGCTATTTATGAGCTGCTGACAAACCATGAAAAACGCAAAGCAATGGAAATCCAAAGCCGTAAATTAGCCGAGGAAGAATTTGATATTTATATAATTGCGCAAAAAACCACAAAGCTATATAATATATCTACATCATAAGGAGATATGCCGTGACGGCTGTAAAACAAGATCATTATTTGGCTGGAAAGCTGTTGCTTGCTATGCCGAGCATGGGCGACCCCAGATTTCATAGATCTGTAATTTTTATTTGCGCTCATGATGAAGATGGCGCGATGGGTTTGGTTATTAATAATAAAATGGCGGGCGTTGATTTCGGTGAGTTGGTTGGACAGCTAAAATTTGAATCAGACATTAAAATTAATTTTGATAAATTAAACCTGCCTGTTATGTGCGGCGGCCCTGTTGAGGCTGCGCGTGGATTTTTACTACATTCCAGTGATTTTATGCGTGATGACACAATGAGGGTTGATAGCTCTTACGGCGTTACAGGAACGGTTGAGGCTTTGAAAGATGTTGCGCTGGGCGCGGGGCCAAAAGATATGATCTTTATTCTCGGCTATGCAGGTTGGGAAGCGGGGCAGCTTGATATTGAAATTCAGCAAAACTCGTGGCTGGTAGTAGATCCAGACCATGACCTTATCTTTGATGGTGTACCAGAAGGAAAATGGACACGCGCCATTAATAAATTGGGCATTGATCCCGCGATGCTATCTAGTTTTTCAGGATCAGCTTAAACTTCACTCATAATATTAACGCGAAATCCTGCATTGGATAAGGTCGTGGTTATTTCATTTACATGATTTTTATCACGCGCTTCTATTACGATATCAAGCTCGGCTTCTTTTAGGGACACTGTTTGCATCATGCGTTGGTGAATGACTTCTATAACATTAGCTCCTGATTCACCGATTATGCGTGATATATCAGATAGCTGGCCTGGTGTATCGTCTATTTCGAAACGTAGACGGGTGACACGGCCATCACGCACAAGGCCGCGCATAATCAGTGTTGAAAGAGTGCGCGAATCTATGTTGCCGCCGCTAACCACCATTCCGACCTTTTTTCCACTGAATAGCTTTTTGTGTTTCTTTATTACCGCAAGCGCCGCTCCTGCTGCGCCTTCTGCAACTAATTTTTCATCACTTATTAAATCAAATATAGCCTCTTCAATTTCTGTTTCTGTAGCAGAGAATATATGATCAACCAGTTTATCAATGATTTTCATGTCATTTTCGGAAGGTGCTTTTACCGCTATTCCCTCTGCTAATGTAGCTTTGCCACCAGTGAATTCTCTGCCCTCACGTTTGGCCAAGACAGCGTCAAAATGCTCAGCTTGTGCGCCAATCACCATTATATCAGGATTAATATGCTTCACCGCCGTAGCAATGCCAGCAATTAACCCGCCGCCGCCAATCGGCACAACAATTACATCAAGATCAGGGACTTGTTCCATAATCTCAATGCCAAGCGTTCCTTGCCCTGCAATTACATATTCGTCATCAAATGGGTGTATAAAGGTAAGGTTATTTTCCTTTGCTAAGCGAAGTGTCTCACTAACCGAGGCATCAAAATTATCACCATATATAATAATATCCGCGCCAAAATCCTTGGTGCGCTTGATTTTATTGAATGGTGTGTTATTCGGCATAACAATGGTTGAGGGGATTGCAAGGCGCGTAGCATTATAAGCAACGCCCTGCGCATGATTACCTGCGCTACATGCTATTACGCCGTTTTTGCATTGGGTTTCATCTAGTGTCAAAAGTTTATTCAGTGCGCCTCTAGCCTTAAAAGCACTGGTATGCTGCAAATTTTCAAGCTTAAGGTATAAATCAATGCCCATATGTAGCGATAGGCGCGTGGCTTTGACCATCGGGGTTAAAATCACAGCGTCTTTAATATTGTTGCGTGCGGCTAGTATGTTCTCAAATGTAAGGTTCATTGCCCTATTATCCCGTGTAAATACAATCGACACGCTACATATGTTTTAGATAAAAGGCAATGTATAGAAATTTGTTTATATATAGATGCTCTTAATCCATATCTGACCAATATGGTCTTTCTGCGGATGGTTGGGGGATTCTTTTTCCGCATCGTTTATATATTATTTTCATTTTATTGAATTTTTTTGACTTAAAAAACTTCACAATTTCTTTCATTTCCTTTTTTAAATCCATAGCCTTTCCTTTATTTTTTGGCTTTGATTTATAGTCATTCAAATAATTCAATTCTTTGATTTTTGCATTTGCTTTACGATCAAAGCTTTTAATCTTACGTAAATCATCTTTTGTACACTGCTCTTTATTTTTTGCAGATTTTTGCTCCGATGATTTATTGCTTTTTGCGGTATAATCAACGGCAAGAGCTGTCACGGGGAGTGATAATAATAAAATAGAGAAAAGTGGAATTTGAAATAAATATTTAAACATTTTGCTTACTCACTATGATTTGTAATTATATTTAATCATACTATATTTTTACTTGTTTTGTAAAATTATGTATTAAAATATAATAAAAATGGAAAAAAGCACTGATTTTTGCTATATTACATATGTGATAGTCTTTAATTCAATTTTATTGATATTGAATATCTTACGATCTGAAAAGATCTGTAGCCCAGCCTTTCACGTCCTTCACTTCCGACATATTTACTTCACTTAAACTCTTAAACAGAGGAGCATCGCCTATGTCTAAAAAGTCTCGTAAATCAAAAAATCCATCGCACCATAACAAAGAAAATGTAGTTCACCCATCATCATTTAAAAGTGATAGCTGGCATCCGCTGGATACAGAAATAGATGGGCGCAGAGACCAAAAATATGTGAAAAACATTAAGCCACGCTCAGAAGGGCAGGCGCAGTTAATACAAGCAATCAAGGATTATAGCCTTACTTTTGCCGTTGGTCCTGCTGGAACAGGTAAAACATATTTGGCAATTTCTGCCGCTGTCGAAGCCCTTGAGAAAGGCGAAGTTGAGCGCATAGTATTATCTCGTCCTGCAATGGAAGCTGGCGAGTCCCTTGGCTTTCTCCCCGGTGATGTGCAAGAGAAAATGGCGCCATATCTTCGCCCATTATATGATTCTCTTGGTGATCGTTTAGGTGGCAAAAAAGTTCGTAAAATGCTTGAGGATGGTACAATCGAAATTGCACCAATCGGCTTTATGCGCGGTCGTACACTCAATAACTCTTTCGTGGTAATTGATGAAGCGCAAAACTGTACTTATGGCCAGTTAAAGATGATTCTCTCTCGCCTTGGTTGGCATTCAACAATGGTTGTTACTGGTGATCCAGGGCAATCGGATTTGCTGGAGGGCATTTCAGGTTTAAAACAAATAAGTGAAAAACTTGAATTTATTGAAAATATTGCCGTTTGCAATCTCGGTAAGACTGATATAGTTCGCCACCCCCTAGTTGCTGAAATGTTAGGCGTATTATAGAATGCTTCCGCAGATTTATAAAAATACACCAATATTAGCATTCTCGATTTGATTATGGATCTATCTAAGTTATTTAACGCTGAATTTTCATTTGCAATGCTGTGCAGCACTTAGCATGGGAGTGCTATATCTCGTTTTCGTAGGATAAGTGCCGTTATTCATCACGGTTTTTGTATTGTTGTATCTTTTTTTCGCGTAATGCCAAGACGTTTAAATGACTATTGAAAGGCTTTACTCCCACTCAATCGTACCTGGTGGTTTACTTGTTATATCGTAGACAACGCGATTAATGCCGTGGACTTCGTTAATGATGCGCGTACTTACCCTGCTCAAGAATTTATGTTCAAACGGATAATATTCGGCGGTCATTCCGTCGGTTGAAGTGACAGCACGCAGGCCGCAAACATAGTCGTAAGTGCGGCTATCGCCCATAACACCAACGGTTCGCACAGGCAGCAATACAGTGAAGGCTTGCCAGATTGTATCATAAAGTCCAGCCTTATGGATTTCATCGAGGTAGACCAAATCGGCTTTGCGCAAAATTTCGAGCTTTTCAGCCGTGATTGCACCTGGAATGCGGATGGCCAGACCCGGCCCTGGGAAGGGGTGGCGGCGGATAAATTCTTCGGGCATATGAAGCTCACGCCCAAGTATGCGCACTTCATCCTTGAATAAATCGCGCAGTGGCTCAACCAAATCCATCGCCATATTATCGGGTAATCCACCGACATTATGGTGGCTTTTGATAGTCAAGGACTCGCCGCCGACAATACTAACGCTTTCGATAACATCGGGGTAGAGCGTGCCTTGAGCGAGGAATTTCGCAGATTTGCCTAGCTCCTCGGTAATGCGCTCAGAGCATTTATCAAATACTTCGATGAATAAGCGGCCAATGATTTTACGCTTTTCCTCAGGGTCACTAACGCCGTCAAGCTCGCCTAGGAATAGTTCTTCCGCATCTTCCTTGATAAGCTTGATTTTATAATGATCGCGAAACATTGCTACTACTTGCCTGCTTTCGCCAGAGCGCATAAGGCCTGTATCAACGTAAATACAAGTTAGTTGATCGCCGATTGCTTCATGCAGTAAAATGGCCGTTACAGAGCTGTCTACTCCGCCAGAAAGCCCGCAAATAACGTGTTCATCGCCGACTTGATCGCGGATGCGTTGGATAATCTCGCTGTGGAAGGCTGCCATTGTCCAATCGCCCGAACAGCCGCAAACCTCGTGGGTAAAGTTCTTTAGTAGCTCACGCCCATGCAGAGTATGCAAAACTTCGGGGTGAAACTGAACGCCGTAAAAATGACGCTCTGTATCGGCGATAAATGCGTACGGCGCACCTTCGGATTTAGCAATAACCTTAAAGCCTTCGGGAAGCGATGCTACGTGATCGCCGTGGCTCATCCATACTTGCTCATGCGCGCCTTTATCCCAGACATTTGTGGTGATCTCGGAATGATCCAGCACATCAACAAATGCGCGGCCAAATTCGCGGGATTGCTCGGCCTCAACGTTTCCGCCAAGCTGCTCAACCATTGTTTGCTGGCCATAGCATATGCCAAAGATAGGCACGCCCAGCTCGAACACTATTTGCGGAGCTTTGGGCGCATTATCATCAAGAACAGAAAGTGGCCCGCCCGAAAGGATAATTCCCTTGGGAGCATAAGCTTTAATGCGCTCATCATCGGCGTGGTTGAACGGCCATACCTCACAATATACGCCGCTTTCACGTAGGCGGCGGGCGATTAACTGGGTAACTTGTGATCCGAAGTCCAAAATTAGGATATGTTCGTGATCTTTGCTTGGCGCTGTGGCCTGAATGTTTTTTGTCATGCATGGTTTTTACATGTAAGTGGCGCGCGGCGCAAATGTTATTTACGGTTAAAGTGAATGAATGCCATTCCTGCTGTAACAATTATAACGCCGCCAATAATTGTCCAGATGTCAGGATATTCGTTAAAGGTATATGTTTAGTTTCAAAAACTTGTGAATTAGGCAAATTAGCCCTCGTCACATGTATGAGGAAATTATTGGTAATTTTAAATGCAATATTAAAAACCAAAAAAACATAAAAATATGTTTGACATTTAAGACGGTCGATACTCGCCGTTTTACAAAGCTTCTCTAATAAGTAAAAATAATGGGTTTAATTAATCACTGTACCTGCGGTGAAAGAATTGTTAGAATCTTAAAGTTGATATTTTTATTCTAACAGGATTTTGTTCTATGCGTTCTTTTTTGTCTCTTTCTATGTTGCTTTCCCTTTCATTTATTTTGACGGGTTGCTATGCGATTTCCCCTTCGCCTAAGCCAATGCCACGGGGTTATAGCTCTTATGATCAAGCGTTTAAATCTGCTAAGGGCGCTCCTGCGCGTGATATCGGATACGAATATAGCAACAATAAAAACAACGATAATATTGATGATATGCGTTTTGCTGCGCTTGAGCTTGTCGAAATGCTGGATGAGAAATTAGAACGCAGCGTGAACAGTATTTATTTACGCAGCCCTGCAAACACGGCATTTTACAATAGTTTTGATTATTTGCTACGTAATGAGTTAATGCAAAGCGGCTATCACCTTGAAAACTCGGCCAAGGGCGTTGTTAACGTTGATTTCGTTGCCAAGCATGCATCGGCAAAATGTATGAACAATAATGAAGGCGAATATATTTACCTCGCTTTAGCCATTGATGTTACGAATAATGTAGCATCAAGCGTAGTTGGTGGTTTTTATCAAGTTCCGCTTAATGATTATATACCAGCAGGCCATGTAAAGCTTGATGTGCCGTCATGTTCATCTGAGTGATATATTTAAAAAAGAGGATAGATAATAAGTGCTTAAAATAATAAAATATCGTAATTATCTATGTATTTTTGCTGCGCTTGGCGTTCTGACATCTTGTGGCTCTCCCATTAATTTTAAATTAGCTACCATAGGCCTTAGCGCGGCAAGTCAGGGATTCTTTTCTAGGCCTGATGTAAATTTAAAAGAGAAAAACCATGCTGCGGCTGATTATCTTGCAGTTAAAATGAAAAACCATATTAATGGCGGGCATATTATTCTAGCCAAGCCATTGGAAGAGATGGATAATGCAGGAATATCCTCCCCGCTTGGCGCATATATTCCAGAAGGAGTTGGCTTGCGCTTTATCGAGCTTGGCTATCAAGTTCAATTGCACGAAGTTGCCGCAAATGGTAATGCAGGCCTATATAATGCTCCGCCATCAGGGCAGAGCGAGGATTTCATATTAAAAGGTAGCTATAAGCATGGTCAAAATGCAATGGACATATCCTTACGCTTAATTGATGCTCGCTCAAACAATGTCGTTGCCAGCTTTGATTATTCATTGCTATTGTCAAAAGAAGTTAGAGAGCTTTCAAAAACCGAAGTTAAAATCTTCCGCGTTAAATAGTCCTTGCCCCTAAGTGAATAAAGCAACGCTCTACCTCACCATCAAAACATGGAAAAAATGGTAATTATTATCACTAAAACATTGCACACACCCGCTCATAGAGGGTTTCAGCGAAAATGTAGCCTCATTAGTTGTGTTAGGCGTAGCGTCAAATTGTGTGCCATCATCAAATCGAGCAGAAGCCCCGCTATTTATGCAAGTCGCACTGTCTGTTGGCTGGGTCGCGTCATAGCCCAAATTACTATTTACCCTATCACAAAAAGCTTGCGTAACATTAGGCAATACGGCGATAAGCTCTGCTCT
>JAMONE010000198.1 GCA_027066695.1 Micavibrio sp.
GTGGGCTTAAAGTGCTGGCAACTATTCGTGGGCATATCACTCATGCGGGTGCGCCGCAGTTATTTGCTACTGCTCCTATTGGCGCGTTGCAAAAATTATCAGAAAAATCTGGCTGGGCTTTGGCAGATGTTGATTTATTCGAGATTAACGAAGCTTTCGCCGTTGTTACTATGGCGGCGATGAAGGATTTGGATTTACCTGATGATAAGGTGAATATCCATGGCGGCGCGTGCGCGCTTGGTCACCCTATCGGCGCATCGGGTGCGCGAATATTGGTCACATTATTGGCCGCAATGCAGCGATGCGATGTATCAAGGGGCATGGCAACATTATGTATCGGTGGCGGTGAGGCCGTGGCTATAGCAATTGAGCGGGAAGATCATAGATGAAGGATTTAAACGGCGTAGCAGCAATTGTAACTGGCGGCGGCTCTGGCATGGGCGCAGTAATGGCTGAAACTTTAGCCAAGGCAGGCGCTAAGGTAGCTATATGGGATATGAACACTAAATCAGCCAATAATATTGACGGGCTAGCGGTGGAGTGTGATGTCACTAGCGAGGCAAGCGTACTAAGTGCTTTGGATATATCACAAAAAGCTCATGGCATTGCTCGTATATTGATTAATTGCGCAGGTATATTACGCGCTGAGCGAATTGTCGGGCGCGAAGCTCCTGCTAGTCTTGAAAATTTTACGGAGGTTATAAATGTTAATTTGATCGGAACATTTAACACTATGCGCCTTGCCGCGACGGCAATGTCTAAGCTTGAGCCGATAACGCAATCGGGCGAGCGCGGAGTAATTATCAATGCGGCTTCTATTGCTGCGTTTGAAGGGCAGATCGGTCAAGCGGCTTATTCGGCCTCTAAAGCGGGCATTGTAGGAATGATTTTACCTGCCGCGCGTGAGCTTGCGGGCTTTGGCATTCGGGTTATGGCGATTGCACCAGGCGCGGTTGCTACCCCGATGATTGGTGAGATATCGCAAGAGATACAAGATTCCATTGCCGCCTCTATCCCCTTCCCTAAACGCATGGCAAAGCCAGAGGAATTTGCAGAACTTGCGCTGCATATTGTGCATAATGAAATGCTGAATGGCGAGGTTATTCGCCTCGATGGCGCAGCGCGTCTTGCGGCTAAATAATAATTCAAAGGAAATCATGATGAAGCAAAGTTTTTATGACGCTCTTAAGAATGCTAAACCGCTGCAAATTGTTGGGGTTATTAATGCTTATTGCGCGATTTTAGCGGAAAAATCAGGGCATAGGGCGTTGTATTTATCAGGCGCGGGGGTGGCTAATGCTTCTTATGGCTTGCCTGATTTGGGCGTTACTACGCTGGATAATGTGCTAGAAGATGCGCGGCGCATCGTTGCTGCTAGTGATTTGCCATTGCTTGTTGATATTGATACGGGCTGGAATGATATTGGCGAAACTATAAAAGCCATGCAAAGCGCAGGCGTTGCGGGTATTCATATGGAAGACCAAGCGGCGCATAAACGTTGCGGCCATCGTCCGAATAAAGAGCTGATATCTAAAGAGGAGATGGGCGAGCGCATCAAACAAGCGGTAGCGGCAAAAACTGATAGTAACTTCCTGATAATGGCACGTTGTGACGCGCTGGCTAGTGAGGGGTTAGAAGCTGTTATTGAACGATCAGCTTATTATGCAACTTGCGGGGCAAATGCAATTTTTGCCGAAGCCATGACCGATTTATCGCATTATCAGCAAATAAAAGCTGCTCTTAATGTTCCTTTGCTTGCCAATATCACAGAGTTTGGTAAGACTGATCTCTATAGTGCAGATGAGCTGGCGGGGGCGGGTGTTGATATGGCTTTATACCCTCTTACAGCTTTTAGAGCGATGAGTAAGGCTGCGCTTGATGTTTATCAAACTTTATTAAATGAAGGTTCTCAGGCTAGTAGCATTGAAAACATGCAAACTCGCGAAGAGCTTTACGAATATCTTGATTATCATAAATTAGAACAAGAGGTTGATAGTAAAAAATGAGCATAAAAAAGACAGGTGGACTTGCAGGTATAGTTGCAGGTGAGACGGCTATTTCTGCTGCGGGCGGGGCGCATAACCTTGAATATCGGGGTTATAGCATTTACGATCTGGCCGAACATTGTATATTCGAGGAAGTGGCGTACTTACTGCTTTATGGCGCATTGCCTGCGCAAGATCAGCTTGATACATTTATGGAGCGCTTACATGCTCAGCGCGACTTACCCAAAGCTCTTAAAGGGGTTTTAGAGCAAATTCCAGCAGATACGCATCCAATGGATGTTATGCGCACGGGCGTGTCGTTGCTAGGTAATTTAGAGCATGAAAGCGAAAGCCACGATCAATACGCAATTTCAGAGCGATTATTAGCCACGCTTCCAGCTATTTTGGCTTATTGGTGGAATTATGCACAAAATGCTAAGCGCATTGAATGCACAAGTGATGCCCAAACTATTGCGGGGCATTTCTTA
The DNA here is from genome assembly GCA_027066695.1 of Micavibrio sp. Classification (GTDB taxonomy): domain Bacteria; phylum Pseudomonadota; class Alphaproteobacteria; order Micavibrionales; family Micavibrionaceae; genus UBA1672. Next base: position 2,474 of record JAMONE010000198.1, read on the forward strand.
ACGCTGCTGCATCAAAAGCCTGACGTACGGCTGCATGTGCGGGCTATGCATGTTTCGCTTATTTTATATGCCGAGCATGAATTTAATGCTTCGACCTTTACCGCGCGCATTATTGCATCAACATTATCGGATTTCTATTCTGCGGTTGGCGGAGCTATTGGCGCGTTGCGAGGCCCTCTTCATGGTGGGGCGAATGAGGCAGCTATGGAGATTATCTCTCGCGCTAAAAACCCTGATGATGCGGCGCAGATGATTAGGCAAATGCTGGAGAACAAAGATCTTATTATGGGTTTTGGCCACCGCGTTTATAGTGAAGCTGATCCGCGTAACCGTGTAATTAAAGACTGGTCAAAACGGCTTTGCACCGAAAATGGCCAGCCTATGCTTTATGAAATTTCCGAGACAATAGAAAAATTAATGTGGGAGGAAAAAAACCTCTTCCCTAATCTCGATTTTTACTCGGCCTCAGTTTATCATATGATGGATATTCCAACGCCGCTATTTACTCCGATATTTGTTATGTCGCGTGTGTCAGGCTGGGCAGCGCATATATTCGAGCAGCGCAGCAATAATAAGCTCATCCGTCCGAACGCTGATTATACGGGGGCGAATGGCCTTAAATTTATAAATATAGAGGATAGGTAATCTTATGAGCGCAAATGTTGAAAGCAATGAACGCCCTGATTTTGATAAAGTGATAATTGATATCGCTGATTACGTCATTAACTATACGATTACGAGCGATGAAGCGTACGAAACTGCACGCTATTGTCTGATGGATACGATTGGCTGTGGCATTCTTGCGCTTAGCTTTCCTGCATGTACAAAAATGCTGGGGCATCAAATTGAGGGGACTATTGTGCCAAATGGTGCGCGCATTTTCGGCACTTCATATGAGCTTGATCCCGTAAAAGGTGCGTTTGATATTGGATGCATGATCCGCTGGCTGGATTATAATGATACTTGGCTAGCCGCCGAATGGGGGCATCCGTCCGATAATCTCGGCGCAATATTGGCTGTGGCAGATTATTTAAGCCGCGTAGCAGAGGCCGAGGGGCGCAAAGGTTTAAACATGCGCGATGTGTTAAGCGCAATGATTAAAGCGCATGAAATACAGGGCTGCCTTGCATTGGAAAATAGCTTTAACCGCGTGGGGCTGGATCATGTTGTGCTTGTGAAGGTGGCTTCTACTGCTATTGCTGCGCAGATGATGGGGGCAAATCGCAATCAAATCATTGCTGCGGTGTCTCATGCTTGGCTGGATGGACAGGCCTTGCGCACCTATCGTCATGCGCCAAATGCAGGGTCGCGCAAGAGCTGGGCTGCGGGTGATGCGACTAGCCGCGCGGTGCGGCTTGCGCAGATAGTTATGAGCGGGGAGATGGGCTATCCTTCTGCTCTAAGCGCTCCGACATGGGGGTTTTATGATGTGCTATTCAAAGGCAAAGAATTTACGTTTCAGCGTGAGTATGGCTCATATGTGATGGAGCAGATATTGTTCAAAATCTCGTATCCTGCCGAGTTTCACTCTCAAACTGCCGTGGAATGCGCGATTAAGCTATCCGAGCAAATTAAAGGGCGTTTTAATGATATAAATAAGATAATTATTCACACTCATGAGGCGGCAATCCGCATTATCTCTAAAACTGGCGCGCTACATAATCCAGCAGATCGAGATCATTGCTTGCAATATATGGTGGCTATTGGCTTGATTAATGGTGATTTGGTGGCGCAGGATTATGAGGATGACGCGGCGAGCAATCCTGACATTGATATGCTGCGCGATAAGATGGAGGTGGTCGAGGATAAACGCTATAGCTCTGATTACCATGAGCCTGACAAACGCTCTATTGCTAACGCAATGCAGATTATTTTTAAGGATGGAAGTTCAACCGATAAAATCGAGATTGAGTATCCCGTAGGTCATAAACGCCGTCGCGCCGAAGGGATACCATTGCTTAAATCCAAGTTTGAGGCAAATCTGAAAACACATTACAGCGCAGGCCAAGTTGATAATATAATTGCGATGTGCAGCGATCAAAATACACTCGAAAATATGAGTGTTACAGAATTTATGAAAGCATTATCCATTTGAAATGAGCCCTCCAAGGGACGAGGTCTCAGTATAGTAATTTAGGTTAATAATTCATCACGCCGAGCATTAGATTTCTTTATATTCGCCGCCTTAACACAGCCATAGCCCTTGCACATTAACGGCAAGGATAATAGCTCCTTGCAGATATCGTAATTCTCCTGCGATAAATTCGCCAACACATACTCAATATCGCTTTCATATTGAGTAATTAAAGCGCGTTCTGCGCGGCGATCAGGGTGATAGGCAAATATATCAAACACCCCGCCACGTAAAAACTTAAGCCGCGCCAAAACCGATAAGACGGGCAGCATCCAACCGCCAAGCTCACGTTTCTTTGGTCTGCCCGTTGCAGGGTCAGTGCCACCAAATATAGGCGGGGACATATTGAATTTCAGCTTATAATCACCAGAGAACTGTGCTTTTACATCCTTAATAAATGCCCCGTTACTATAAAGCCGTGCAACTTCATATTCATCCTTATAAGCCAAAACCTTATGATAGGATTGGGCGACAATCTTACCTAAAGCATTCTCGCCATAGCCAATTTTGCACTCCGATGCGCTGATTTCCTCTACCAACTGCCTATAACGCCGCGCATAGGCCGCGTCTTGATAATCCGTTAGATAAGCGGCTCTCTTTTCTATCATTTTATCCAGATCATTACTTAACGGCGACGAGCTATCCTCACCTCTAATAATAGTTACTAATTCAGCCAGTTTATCAGGATCATGCGCACCCAAACGACCATAAGCAAAGGCCTGTAAATTCATATCAACAGCCACATTATTTAGCTTTATGGCGCGTTCAATAGCTTCACAAGAAAGCGGGATTAACCCCTTTTGCCAAGCAAAGCCCATCATAAATATATTGGTTGAAATCTCATCACCAAGCAGTGCCATAATATAAGATGTTGCGGGAACAAAATAATGCTCTTCAGGGTGAATAGCGCTCATCAAGCTTTCATGCACCTGCGTATCGTGAAAATCAAGATTATTATTGGTCACAAAATCAGATACAGGCATATTATTAGTATTTATAATGGCCTTCGTGCGTTTATTATTTAGCGTTTCATACGCAGTTTTACCAACGGCGGAAACCATGTCACAGGCCAGTAATAAATCAGCTCCGCCAGTGATAATATGGCCAGTGCGCAGATCATCGCGAATGGGGCTAATGCGAACATGGCTTAAGACCTCTCCGCCCTTTTGCGCAAGGCCTGTGGCATCAAGGTTGCGGCAGAATTTACCTTCCATATGCGCAGCAATGCCAAGCAATGCGCCAATAGTGGTAACGCCAGTGCCGCCAATGCCTGTGACTATGATGTTATAAGCACTATCAACGTCCAGTATTTCAGGCGTAGGGAGCTTTTCAAATATTTCATCAAGACCAGTATTATTATCAGCCTTGGTTTTGCGAAGCTCGCCGCCTTCAATAGTGACAAATGACGGGCAAAAGCCTTTAAGGCAGCTAAAATCTTTGTTACACATGGATTGGTTAATCTTGCGCTTGCGCCCATATTCGGTTTCAACAGGTTGCACGGCCACACAATTGGATTGCACTGAGCAATCGCCGCAGCCCTCACACACAGCCTCGTTAATAATTACACGCTTGGCAGGGTCAGGATAAAGGCCGCGCTTGCGCCGTCTTCGTTTTTCCGCAGCGCATGTTTGGTCATAGATTATAACCGTTGTTCCCTTGATGCTTTTGCACTCTTCCATCACCTTAGAGAGATAATCACGGCTTAATATTTCAACCGAAGCAGGAATAAGGCTGCGATCTTTATAATGCTCAAGCGTTTCGGTTAATATCCACGCTTTGCTTACGCCCTCGGCGACTACTTGCTGCGCGACACGGTAAATCGGCATATCACCGTCAACGGCTTGCCCGCCAGTCATCGCGACAGCATCATTATACAAGATTTTATAAGTAATATTAACGCCCCCCGCCACAGAAGCCCGAATAGCTAGCGTGCCAGAATGAAAGTAAGTTCCGTCACCTAAATTGGTGAATATATGATCTTTTTTCACATATGGAGCAGAGCCAATCCATGGAACGCCCTCCCCGCCCATTTGCGTACATAAAGCCGAGCTACGATCCATCCACTGCACCATGTAATGACAGCCAATCCCCACCATGGCAAAACTACCGTCAGGGACTTTGGTTGATGTATTATGCGGACATCCCGCGCAATAATACGGCCTGCGCAATAGCGGCGGGACATATGAAGAAATAAATTCCTCGCGCTTTTCAAAAAATTTCAACCGCTCTTCAATATGTTCATTATAATAAAAATGTTTGAGCCGTTTTGCGATAACATGCGCGACTAAGCCAACAGATTGATCATTTTCCAGCGGCAGCAACTTCTCGCCATTCTCATCATATTTACCAACAATTACAGGGCGTTTATCAGAAGGCCAGTTGAAGATTTGCTGCTTAAGCTGAGATTCAATTAACTCGCGCTTTTCTTCAATAATCAAGATTTCTTCTAAGCCTTGCACAAAATCCTGCACGCCTTGCGGCTCTAGCGGCCAGCTCATCCCAACCTTATAAAGCCGTATCCCGATTTTAGCAGCCACCTCATTAGTAATGCCCAGCTCAACCAAAGCTTGGGTTACATCGCCAAAAGACTTACCCGATGTAATAATGCCAAATCTAGGTTTAGAGCTGTCTATAATGGTACGGTCAATATTATTTTTACGGCAAAATGCATGGCAGGCAAACAGCTTGTAATTTTGCAAGCGGTTATCAACTTCACGCGGGATATCGTTAAGGCGAATATGTAAGCCTCCCTCGGGCATTTGAAATTCTTCTTCTGTGGGATGCTCGATTTTCACCCTTTCGCGCGATAAATCAACTGTTCCCGTTGTCTCAACATTCTCACTGGTAACTTTCAGAGCCGTCCAGCAACCAGAATAGCGCGACATTTCAATGCCCAGCACCCCATATTCCACAAATTCATTAATAC
>JAMONE010000199.1 GCA_027066695.1 Micavibrio sp.
AAAAATATATGAAACGACCATCCGCAACAACGAAATCCTTCATCGGCGGGTCATAATTAAAACGCAGCTTTCCAGGGCGATTAAGATAGAATGTCCCGACAAATTGCGCTCCGTTATGGGTGGTTTGAACAAAACGAGCTTGCGCAGTTTTAAGGTCTTGCAGATATTTCTCCGCCCGCTCAATATCCGCCGCTCCCGCATTTTTCACATTTTGAGCAGAAACATCACTCCCCCCCCCCAATGTGAAAATAGCGATTATTAATAATGTAAAATACTTCATTAAATTCTCCGTAATTATTATATGAGCATAGCAATTCTTTATGATAGCGCAAAGTGGTTTGTTTTATGTTTATGCGGGGGATTAACCCGAAAAAGATTAAGAATATGACAGTATTTGTCATCTCGAACACGCTAGTGGAGAGATCTTGCATGTTGCCGCTTGATAAGATTTCTCCTATTGCTATGCAATCGTTCGAAATGACACTGTGTAGTTTTACCCCACCCAAAAACATAAAAGGCAGCCAAATAGCCGCCTTTTATTAATTCTTTATAAATACTAAAAGTCTTAGGCCATATTATTATCCATGCCATAAGTATTTTCTTGGGTAACTTTATTATCATACCCATCTGATACGCCTGCAATTTTTGCAAAGACATCTTGAAGTGGAAGGCTTTGTGGCCCTTCTACTGTAGTATTAAACACTGAATTTATCATGTAAAACCCCTTTTCTTATTGTAAATATTGCATTTTCTTTGGAAACACCGGAGCCGTCGTAATCCTTCAGGATTATCTTTGTCTGGTCGCCTGCCTGTGCTTCAGGTACTAATGTAAACAAAACACGAGTGCTTGTCAAGTTTGATATGTCTATTAGATCATCTTTTCCATTTAATAATGTCATTAAATTTATAAGTTTTTTCTCTGTAACTTCTGATTTCTCATCTTTTTTAATCAAAACATAATCACCAGCGTGTTCATAATCACCCTTTTTAAAATCATACTCAAATATCTGATATGAGCGTTCCACTAAGGGGTTTGGCTTATGTATGAAGCGCGTGCGCTCGCCCGTACGCTTTGATTTTTCAAGCGGATCTTCACCATTATCTTTTATATCAGGAGTTAGTTTTTCCGCTCCCTGTTTGCTTGATTCGTTAAAATTTATGCTCATAATTTAATTTACCATTGGTTTTTTTTATAAAAAATGTTTAATTCATTCGACTTTATCAAAAAAATAGAAAAATTACTATATATTTAAGGAGACAATTAAAATGTCAGCAGCACCACAGGCAGTAGAGCAAGATTACAAGGTTAAAGATATATCACTAGCAGATGCGGGGCGTTTGCAAATTGATTTGGCGCAAGATGAAATGCCAGGGCTTATGGCTACTCGCGCGGAATATAAGGAAGAGCAGCCACTTAAAGGCGCGCGCATTGCGGGTTGTCTTCATATGACAGTGCAAACTGCCGTATTAATTGAGACGCTAATAGAGCTTGGCGCGGAAGTTCGCTGGTCTTCATGTAATATTTTCTCTACTCAAGACGAAGCGGCGGCGGCTATGGCTGCGGCGGGAATTCCAGTATTTGCTTGGAAAGGCGAGACAAATGAAGAGGCGGAATGGTGCATTCACCAGACTATTAAGGGGCCAAATGGCTGGACTCCTAACATGATTTTGGATGATGGCGGTGATTTGACAGCTATCGCACATAAGGATTATCCAGAGCTTATGGCTGATATTAAAGGCATTTCCGAGGAAACAACAACGGGCGTTTTATTCCTTAAGAAGATGGAAGAAGAGGGGACACTTAAAGTTCCATCTATTAATGTGAATGATTCGGTGACTAAATCTAAATTCGATAATAAATATGGCTGCCGCGAATCACTTGTTGATGCTATTCGCCGCGCAACTGATGTTATGCTTGCAGGTAAAGTTGCAATCGTATGTGGCTATGGCGATGTTGGTAAGGGTTCTGCTCAATCACTTTCATCACAGGGCGTTCGCGTGATGGTTACTGAAATTGACCCTATTTGCGCACTTCAAGCGGCGATGGATGGCTATGAAGTTGTAACAATGGAAGATGCAACGCCTAGAGCGGATATCTTCGTGACAACAACAGGTAACAAAGACATCATCACAGTGGATCACATGCGTGAGATGAAAGATCGTGCTATTGTTTGTAATATCGGTCACTTTGATAACGAGATTCAAGTCGAGCCACTTCGCAATATGAAATGGACAAATATCAAGCCACAAGTTGATGAGATTGAATTTCCAAGCGGCAAGCGCATTATTTTGCTAGCTGAAGGTCGCCTTGTTAATCTTGGCTGCGCAACGGGTCATCCATCATTCGTGATGAGCGCGTCATTCACCAATCAAACTTTGGCGCAAATCGAGCTTTGGAAAAACCATGATAAATATGAGAATAAGGTTTATGTGCTTCCTAAGCATCTGGATGAAAAAGTTGCAGCTCTTCACCTTGATAAAGTCGGCGCAAAGCTAACTGTTCTTTCAAGTGAGCAAGCAGATTATATCGGCGTTCCTGTTAAAGGGCCGTTCAAAGGCGATGCTTATAGATATTAATTGTTCATCTATTTAAAATTCAAATGCTCGCGTTTTTATGTGCGGGCATTTTTTGTGGTATAGCTTTGCGTACAATCATATAAAGTTTTGCTAAAAGTGGCTTAAATCAATTGCCCCTAAAATCACAGCTCACCATAATCTTGTTCATAAGCCTTACGTGAGGGATGCGCGATATAAGAGCCTAGTAATTTAACATCCTTGGCAAAAAATCCTAGCTCTTCAAGGGCGCGGTTAAAGGATTGGCTTTCGGGGTGGCCTTCAATGTCACAATAAAAGCGGGCGGCTTGAAAATTTTCATCAACATAAGATTCTAGCTTGGTTAGGCTTAAGCCATTTGTTGCAAAGCCGCCAAGTGCTTTATATAAAGCTGCGGGAATATTTCTAACTTCGAATAAAAGGCTGGTTATAACATTATTCGCATCAATAGGCGGGTAATATGGCTCGGGAGAGAGAATTAAAAAGCGTGTCATATTATGGCTTTGATCTTCTATTCCTTTTTCTAAAATCTCTAAATCATAAATTTTAGCTGCTAATGAAGATGCTATCGCGCCATGCTCTTTATCATTTTTTTGCGCAATTTCTTTTGCCGCGCCAGCCGTATCTGCATGAATATATGATTTAGCACCCATCTTTTTCAAAAATTCACGGCATTGCGGTATAGCGTGTACGTGGCTATGCACATATTTAATATCTTCTATTTTTGTACCTTTAGTTCCAAGCAGCATATGATTAACATCTTGGAAATGCTCGCCTATTATAAAAAGGTCGCCATCAGGCATTAAGTGGTGAACATCGGCAACGCGCCCTGCAATAGTATTATCAACGGGTATCATTGCAAGGTCTGCTCTGCCGTCATTCACTGCGTTAAAGGCATCATAAAAAGACTCGCAAGGCAAAGTTTTAAGGTCAGGAAAAACTGTACGGCACGCCATATCCGAATATGCACCATATTCACCTTGAAATGCTATTGACTTGTAATCATTGCTCATTTTACTATCCTTCATGAATTCTTAACTTTAAACTGGTTATATATATATCGACAAGAATAATAAAGATATGGTACTTATATATTCTTGAGAATTAATTTTTTACAAAAAGGCTTTTGGATTATGTTCAACTCTATATTAAATAAATTTATTGCTGCGATATTTGTTACTGGTGTTTTTATCACATTAATCGGATTCATTGGAAATAAAGCAATCTCTGCGCAAGAGCTTACAAAAGATGCTGTTGTAATTGAGTTAGCTGATGCTGTTGCCGATGAAGTTAAAGCTGCACCTGCTGAAACGAAAGCTGAAGCAACCGAGGCTGTCGCAGAAGAATCAATAGAAAATCTTATTGCTGGCGCAGATTTAGAAAAGGGTGCTAAAATTTCAAAAAAATGTTTGGCATGTCACTCTTTCAAAAAAGGTGGAGCGCATGTTATGGGGCCAGCTCTTTGGGGTATTGTTGGACATGAAAAAGCTGCAATAGAAGGTTTTCCATACTCTGATGGGATAAAAGAAGTTGGTGGAAACTGGGATTATGTTTCGCTGAATGCTCTTTTAATAAGCCCAAGGGACTATATTAAAGGCACAAAAATGCGTTTTCGTGGTTTAAAAGCTATTGAAGACAGAGCTGCATTAATCGCATGGATGCGTTTGCAGGCGGATACTCCAATCCCTCTTCCGAGTGAGTAGAGTCACATATTAATTAAAAAAGGCTTGCTCTTTGTAATATTAGGGTAAGCCTTTTTATATGAATTTAGCTATTTAATTTGACACAAGAATAATAAGCGGTTATAAACCCACATTCTTTATGAAGAATAGAATTTATTGCAGCCTTAATTTTAATATTGAAAGGCGCATTTTTTAAGAGGTAAATATTATGCATCAGAAACGCACATTCCAGCCAAGTCGCCTTGTTCGCGCACGTCGCCATGGCTTTCGCTCTCGTATGGCAGATAGAGGTGGTCGCGCAATTTTAGCCCGCCGTCGTTCCAAAGGACGTAAGCGTCTAAGCGCTTAGTCGTTAAAAATCATGAAAGCACGTAAAAATGAGCTGCCGGCAAATGAAATGCTGACGGCTCGTTCTGATTTTCTAGCTATACAAAGTAAAGGCAAGCGTTGGGTTTCCAATAGCTTTATTTTGCAAATCCGTAATAATAATCTTAAGACTATTCGCATTGGCTACACGGTTAGCAAAAAAGTCGATAAATCCGCAGTAAAGCGCAACCGTATTAAACGCAGATTGCGTAGCGTTGTTGCAGAGCTTCTTCCTTACATGGAAAATGGCTATGATTATATCTTGGTTGGGCGCAAGCAAACAGCGTGTCGTTCGTATAATGATCTTACAAAAGATTTTAAATGGTGTTTGCGAAAAATGGATTTATATAAAAGCAAGGCGGATAGCTAATGGTTCGCTTGCTTCAATATATTATTAAAGCATATGCCTATTTGGTTTCACCATTTTTAGGACGTAATTGCAGATACTACCCGACATGTTCGTCATATGCACATCAATCATTGGAAAAGCATGGCATTTTAAAGGGATTTTTTCTTATAACCGCGCGAATCCTATCATGTCATCCGTGGAGCAAAAGAAAATTTAATGATCCTGTGCCAAAGCTATTTACGTGGAGGGGTATATTAGGCTATAAACGCGCAAACCACGAAAATATAAAAGGCTCTGGCTATGATGAATGATAAAGATAAAATGCACCCCGAGGATATTCGCAACCTGATTATCTTTGCCATTTTGTCTATTGCAATTTGGTTTTTCTATGAAACATATGTTCTTGCTCCACAAGCAACGGCATTAAAAGAAGCCAAGAGCGCACGCGCCGAGCTTTTATTAAAAGATCCGCAATTACTTGATCCTGTTAAAGTAATCACGCGTGAGGAGGCTCTATCGCAAACAAGGCGCATCACATTCGATAATGGTGAAGTGTTTGGCTCTATCGCTCTTAAAGGGGCAATGCTGGATGATTTAAGTCTCCACGAATATTATAAAACGTTGGAGAAAAAGGAAAACGTAACTCTTTTTACGCCAAGCAAGACTAAAGGCTCTCGTTATGTGGATTATGGTTGGGTAACTAGAGATAAAGATTTACGAATTCCAAATGCTTCAACTTTGTGGAATGTGCAAGATAATGATGTTTTAAGACCTGATTTTCCTGTGACTTTATTTTGGGATAATGGCCAAGGCCTGCGTTTTGAGCGCGTTTTATCACTTGATGAGCATTATGTTTTTACCATCATTCAAAGAGTTCAAAATAATTCTTCAAAAGATTTTAAATTGCACCCTTATGCGCTTATTTCTCAAAAAGCTATTCCCGAGGATTTTGCGGGAACATGGGTTTCTCATGAAGGGCCTATTGGTTTTATGGGCGGTGAGCTGGAGTCTTTGAATTATTCATCTATGGTTAAAAACCCATCTAAAAAGATTGAGGCCGAAAGCGGCTGGATTGGTATTTCTGATAAATATTGGTTAACCGCGCTTATTCCTGCGCAAGGAGAGCTGTCTAAGTTTCGCTTTAAATACAGTCCTGACCCATTGAAGAAAGAGCGTAACAGATATCAAACTGACTTTACGGGAGCTGCCTTTGAGCTGCCTGCTGGCGGTAATATTGAAACATCATATAATCTTTATGCTGGTGCAAAAAAGGTTTTAGTGCTGGAGGATTATCAAAAAATACTCGGCGTTGATAATCTTGATTTAGCCGTTGATTTTGGGTGGTTTTGGTTCTTCACATATCCATTTTTCTTGGCTTTGCACTATATAGGGCTTTGGGTTGGAAATATGGGCGTTGCCATCATTCTTCTAACTGCGATACTTCGTTTTTCAGTATTTCCCCTTACGAATATTTCTTATCGCTCATTTGCGAAGATGAAATTGGTTGCACCGCAAATAACCAAGTTACGTGACGAGCATAAAAATGATAAAGAGAAATTACAGGCAGGGATTGTCGAGCTATATCAAAAAGAAGGTGTTAACCCAATGTCAGGCTGTTTGCCTATTTTGGTTCAAATACCAATATTCTTTGCTTTTTATAAAATCTTATTTTCAACTATTGAAATTAGACATGCACCGTTTTTTGGCTGGATTCAAGATTTATCTGCAAAAGACCCAACTAGCATATTTAACCTGTTTGGCCTGCTTCCATATGATGTACCGACATTTATGATGATTGGTATATGGCCATGTTTGATGCTTATCGCTATGCTTATTCAAAAAACACTAAACCCGCCGCCGCAGGATAAAATGCAGCGCGATATGATGAATTTCTTTCCGTTTTTCATCACATTTATTATGGCCAGTTTTGCGTCAGGGCTTGTGATTTACTGGACGTTTAGTGCGTTATTCTCCATTATTCAGCAAGCAATCATTATGCGCTCTTGTGGCGTTCCGATTTATATTTTTAATAAGGATAAATTTAAGGAAGAGCTGGAAGCAAAAGTGGAGGAAGGGCCTGATGTTCACCCTTTAATCGAGATGGCAGAGGATGAAGCCGAAAAAGCTCTATTTGGTGATGAAGAAGCTGCCACACCTATTAAGGATATCAAGCCTCCTAAGCCTAAGAAGAAAAAGAAGAAGAAATAAATTACTTCGCCACAGTCATCCCGAGCAAAGTCGAGGGATCTTAAAGATCTCTCCTCTCCCGTTAGTTGGTCGAGATGACATAGTGGAAGATGAATTGGACAAAAAATATGGATGAAGAATTTACAAAAGCCGAGATAGAAACAGCGCGTAAGATTTTTGCAGGTCCTTGCGATTTTATGCTCGGCGTTGTTAGTCTTTCAGGTCTGCCCGATGCTAATAAGCCTGAGATAGCCTTTGCAGGGCGATCAAATGTCGGTAAGTCCTCGCTGATTAATGCGCTTACTGGGCGTAATACTTTGGCGCGTACCTCTAATACACCAGGGCGCACGCAAGAGCTTAATTATTTCAATTTAGGTGATCGTCTATATG
>JAMONE010000200.1 GCA_027066695.1 Micavibrio sp.
TAGATTTTTTATATGGAATGTTATCCCAGATGGCTTCTGGTATAACCGTAGTCAACCTTAAAACAGGATTCATTCCTAACCTTTGTGTTGGTCTAAACCCATATTGCCACTGATGGGCAGCCCACCCCTCTGAAGTTTTAGATCCCCATTTCTGCTCATTTGAACGGTCAGCATCAAAACGTCTATACATGTTTCTATCCCATGCTTCTGCCCAAGATGTACGATAGCTGTTTGCTCCAAGAGCCCATAGCGAACCGACGAAATCGTCAGTTCCTTTTTCTATTCGATCATTAAATGGACTTTGTTCCCTGGCGGTAGTCGCAGTAAGGGTTTCTGCGCCGCCACTTTTTTCTGGTACATAACGTCCCCGTGCTTGATCTATTATTTTGTGAGCAAAGTCTTTGAAAAAGTCTTCATTTCTATTTATACTTTTAGGGTCACGCACTAATGTAGTGATGTCTTTTTCTCCATTAACACCTTTTTTAATTACAACTTCTTTAGTGTTTCTTCCGTAGCTAAGTGCAGCCCATTTAAGCACTTCCCAATAACGATTTTCGTCATAACCTTTTGGGTTATCTAATAGTTTTTCAGCAGCTTTTACAGCGGCTTGCATGTCACGGTTGACCATGGCATATTCCATATTCCTCTGGAGTTCTCCTCGAGCTATATGTCCACTGTTGCCGTTTACAATAATATTTTGCACGGTTTCGCCAGGCTCATAGTTTAAAACCTGATTAAGCGATATGCCCTGTGGAGTTTCTATTTTAATATCCCCAGATTTTATTAACGCCTTTAATAACTTTTTATCAGCACTACTAACTTCCCGCTCAATTCTTCCAACATTTAATTCTGTTGCAAACTGTGTATCAATAACATTATCACTATTTGCAGGTGCGAAAACGCCTAGATTTTCATTTCTTGTTGTGCGTGTGTATTTTACAACGGCATTATCCATAGTTTGTAGAGCTGTTTGAGCTTCATCAAAATCACCCAATAAATGTGTTATGTTAGCACTATCGGAAAGACTATTTAATGATGATGATTGGTCTGCTAATTTTTGTGACAACAATAATAAATCATCAGCATTGTTAATTTCATTTTCTACAGTACTGTTTAAAATATTATTTATATTAGTAATATCAAGATTGCTTTTTATATTACTTACTGTAGATGATACATCTCTGGAAAAATTAGAAAGTTCAGGCATGTTTTTGCGCGCTTCCCATGCGGCTAATCGCGCAGGAGCTGAACCTCCTATTAATAAATCTCCTTCATTAACTGGTGGAGGAGCCTCAATATCTTCTAAAAGCTTACCTACCTTACTTATGTTGGAATCAAGTTTTTTAGCAGAGGCCTCGATAGTATCAAGGTTATTTTCATTGCCAGATGTTGTTCTTAATATTTGTTGATGTTTGCGAACAATGCTATTAGCTTGCTCTTTCGCTAATTCTGCACTTTTTTGTGTTTCTAAAGAATTTTGTTGAAACCCATCAGAAAGATTTTTGTAAATATCGTCAATTTTTACTTTCCTGTCTGCGTCAGACAGATTTCTCAAAGTTTTTGTTTCATTATAAGCGCCTTGTAATAACCTATGGCTAATCTCATTATTATTTGATTTTTCTAAGTATAAACCTAATTGTGCTTGTATTTCATCTACTGAAATATCATTAGACTGCTTCCCAAAAAAAAGTGACATTTGATCAAATTCATTTTTTTCAGCCAGCTTCAAAGATGTTTGTTTAATATTATCTACTGCTGCTGCTATTTCATCGCTAGCAGTTTTTAATTGTGTAGATAAATTATTTATATTTGCCTGAATGGAATTACTGGATCTTTCTAAGGCATCTCCCACACCATTTAAAGCGCCACTTAGATTTTCAACAGTTTCATCTCTGTTTTTGTACACAAAGTTTTTGCCAGTTCCAAGCACCGCTCTATCTGGATTAATAGCCATGCTTAAACGTGCTGCGTTTGTTGTCTTATATGTATCCATACGCGCAAACAAATCTTTGGTGTATTGATGGTCGCTATATTGATAGGAAAGACCTCGTCTAAGATAGTTTGGTGACGATTTTATAACACGAGCTGTATCATAGACAAAATCAACTACAGGATTAACCCATATTCCCGCTGTATGATTCCATGCCCATTTAGCAGATGATCCGAATGCGCTACTTTCTTTAGGTGGATTAGAAGGTTTCCCAACATCATCCGTCGCCTTCGCACCAGCAGTGGGTGAGGGGGTGTCTGCGCTGGCCTCTGCAACATCATCGATAACCAGTTCAAGGTCATCCGCAGCTTTTGAGTTAGTGTAAATAGCGTTCTCGGATAATTGTGTCCCCCATTCCGTACGTATCAAGATGTCAGCTTCTTCTACGGAAACGCCGTTATCTTGTGCATATTTTTCAGCAGCATTTTTGAATTCATCATTATGTCTAACGTAGAGTTTTTCAATTTCGGCTTTGAAAGTATCAGAAGCTTTGGGGTATTTATTGGAAAGATCTGCAAAATCCAGATCAATTCCGTCTTTAAGAGCGCGTAGCACTTCATCATCAAGTCGGATATTATCTGATGCTACTTTTAATATTTTTGAAAAGCTAGGAAGGTTAAGAAACTTGACAAGAGCCTCGTTGTCAGTGCTGGCGATAGTTTCTTGCTTGAATTTCTGGACGGCGAATTCGCCTGCTTTAAGGGCTTCGAAGAGTTCTTCGCTAATATCATTAAGGGCGGGGGCAACAGAGTTGGCGAATGAAGACTCAAGATTTAGCCTCTTCATTCCCTCTAAAATATCATCTATTAAACTAACATAAGCCATATAGCTTTGTACCCTTATATATAGTTATCACCAATTTATTACTTTTTATTTATGCTTATCAAGATTTTACCCGATAATATAGGTGTTTGTCAAATTTAATTATTGGTTATACTTTTGAATTAAGACTGGCATCTAATATTTCAGCAGCTTCTCTTGTCATAGTTATTGTAATACCGCCTTCTGGGAGAAGTATTAACGTACCACTGGCCGAGCAATTAAACGTATTTGTCGTTGCGTTGCTACCATTGCATGAGTATGGACTAATCGCGCTGTTATTAGTTTGACTTACCGAAGTAGCGTTGCGTGCGAAATTATCGGACATTGATTGAGCTATTTCGGCGGGGGTGCGCATGGATGATCTCTTATCCCTTAGGTATATCGCGCTATTCTCACCAGCTTTTTCGCTTAATTCTTGCTCTTCCTTACCTTCTTTAATATCGGATCGAACGGCAAATGCAGTTGCGCCAATGCCCATAGGGATTTCTATTTTCACTAAAGGTCGGCCAAATTTTTCCCCTTTATATGCACCGACATTAAAGCCATTTTTTATTTTATCAATACGGCCTATTGTTTCTGCTGCTGTTTCTAGTGTATGTGCGGTCTCGTTTGCGGCGGCGGCTGTATTATTTATGGTAGTTACTTTGGCATTTATAGGGTTAGTAACAGGATTAGGCGTTGCTGTCGCGCTTGAACCAGCGTTATTCGTGACGGTCACGGATGGACCATGAACCGTTCTAGCCGTTGCACCCTCCATGGGCACTTCCAAAGCTTCCTTACCAGCCATACGGGCGTTAATCTGGGAAACATTTTTTGCTGTTAGCGTTAAAGCCTCTTGCTCTGCAATAGTTATTTGCGGCACTGTTGCGGTATTTGAAAGCTGCTCTTGTGATAGCTTTGTATTAATTTGCACGACATTTGATTGGCTAGCTGTAACTTGAGCTTGTGATTGAGTCGCCGATGTTGCAGTATTGGCTTGTGCTGTTGTATTGGCTTGTGCTGTTGTATTGGCTTGTGCTGTTGTATTGGCTTGTGCTGTTGTTTCGGTTGTAGACCTTGCTTCAGCTGTTTTTTCAGCTTTGCCCTCAAGTTTGCCCACCGCTTTTTCAGCTTTGCTAACCTGACTTTGTGCTACTTTTATCTGCTCGGCAGATGCGCCAGATTTTTTTAAAGCACTAACTTTACCTTCTGCTTTTGATAGTTTCTCTGTGGCTTTAATCGTCTCAACAAGCATTTCAGCGTTCTTGACTTGTGATAGAGTTCTTGCGCCAAGCTCTGTCGTGCGCAATGACGCAATTGCTGCGCCGCCAAGGCCAAATGTAAGGGTTGTGCCTGCATAAAAAGCCGCCGTCTCGACTGCTACTGCTGGCGCTTCATACCAAAAATATTCATATTTTGCATTGGGAGAGGTTGGGTCAACTTCTACAAAATCATCTGATTGCCAATCTTCTTTTAATCCTTTGGCCAAGCTGAAGAATGATTCTTCTGCGAGTAAATCTACCTTTTCATCTTTGGCCTGCCCTAAATTATACCCTGCCATTATAAGTGGGCGGAGTGTATATCCCCAAACAGCAGCATGAGTAACATCACCGATGCCACCAACAACATATGCACTAATTTTTTTTGCACCTTCTTTGAAAAGCTCGTCTGTGCGCGCATCATTGCTATTTTCGTGTTCGACTAAGCCAGCGGTATAGCCAATGGCACTTGCCGTAAAATCCACAATTTCGTCATGGCGACGGTGGATGTCTTTAACAATAAAATTATCATCGGGAATAATGTCAGTACCCGTTGCTGTCTCAATTATATTTTCAACGCCAACAATAATAGCCGATCCCGTATATTGTAAGCCCTCAGTTGCCGTTTTTGCAACCCAACTGCCTGCTGTGCCTAATCCACTGCCCACAATTACCACTGGTGTCATTACGGTATCGAATTGTTCTTCGAACACCTTTACCATTGGATCATTTTCATCTAGGAAATCTGTTCCAGCCCAATCATCAACTTGCTCTAAAGCTGATCTTGCTGGATGCGCTATAGTTGATGTGGCATACATAATAGCTGTGGAAATACCATCCCACAATCTATCACCTGCTCTGCCAAATTCCCAACTCATATCAACCTTGTTTAGTTATGTGTTTATTAAGTTTAAATTACTAAGGTGTCTGGTTCAGGTTTACTGTCCCAGCCTATAGCTTGCTTAATCTCTTGATTGTATATGGCGATAGTGGAGCCTATGCCAATCACTGCCAATGCTAGACCCCAGCTAAACCCGCCTTCATTATTATTGGGTTTATTATTGGGTTTATCATCAGAAGATACTTTATTCCAAAGCCAGCTCATTATACCAACGCTAGCACCGCCGCCCGCAACTAATTTTGCAGCATTCATAAGGTCAAAGCCATCCTCAGCGGGAGTGTCGGTACTCGTGCTATTGCTACCATCAGCTTGACTAGTGAAGTTTTGTTGAATAGCAGCTAGAGGGTTCTCGGCAGTTGCTATATTGAAAAATTTACCAGCATTATCATATCCCCTAGCTAAAGAATCTTTAACTCCAAGTACCGCGGCACCGAATTGGTCTGCTGTTTCACCAATGTTTAATACAGTATCAACCGCAGCATCTTTTACTGCGGCCGCTGTACCTACAGGATCAGCTTCTATAGCTTTCACATCCTCTTTGTAGTCACCTTTGTTATATTTATGCAAACCAACGCTTCCTGCAACAGCAGTAAATGCGGTAATAAGTACGGGCGCTAAAAAGCCAACCATCAGCAGCCCCTCCCTAAAATTAATTTAGTGGGAATGGTGGTATAATTTTCTGAAATGTGAGAGTTCATTAACACTCGCCTATCCTTTATCACCTTTAATAATAGCACATTTTCTGCGCTTTTTATAACTTCTTATAGGAAGTATAGATCATTTGGAAGTAGGAATGCAAGCTTTTTGTTATATATGTCAAAACTTTACGTTAATATTAGTAAACCATCATCGCAAAAGGGTGATAGCCACGGATTTCTTTAAGCTTAATTTGTCTAGCCGTTACATTATTGTAAAAATCCAACCGTTCTTGTGATGCTTTTATCAATATTTCAGGATATAGCACTTCATATATTTCAGGGCCATTATCAAAAATATTAATAAGAACACGTTCATTTGCATCAATCCAAGCCTTTAGGCTGATTAAGAAGGTAATTGTTGTTATTTTATTTTGTTTAAATGCTGTTCGCACAGCAAACGGAACGCCATTATCCTCTTCCATTATCACATCTATTTCCTTGATTTCCTTGTCTAAGTGCTTTTTCCAGAAATTGGAGATAACCTGTGCTTTTCTTACATTTCTTATTTGAGTAATAAGGAAATCATCATCTGTAAATATTTTAACATTCCCGATAGCGGTCATATAGCGACGAATTTCATGGCCGTAATGATCATATTCTGGTGGAAGGTCTTTCTTAATGCCCTGTATTAAGCCATCAACACGATCTCCTAATCCGTTAAATGCCGGCAATTGCATGAATTTAACTTCATATATATTTGGCTCTATCGGCATTTCCTCATCACCAATAAGAACGGATGTTGAGAAAAGTTGAGGCATAACCACTTTGCCATAGCTCGAATTAGAATCAAAAGTTTGAGTAGCGCGTGAATCCTGAGGGATTGCAACGACAAGTGCGATAAGTAAGTAAAATAATATATGCATTTTGATATGCCCTTTTATAAAGCTTCCAACCTAATACTATACTACAGATTTTACTCACCCTGCGCAAGTGTGTAGCCGCGCGCTCCGTCAAAGCTATAGAGATTTTCAAGCTTTATGAAGTCAATGCCTAGGCTTTCTATAGCTTTGAGCTGCGAGAGGATAATATCGTGGGAGACATTATCACCTAGAAATCTCAAGCACCAATGGTCAGAGCAAAAAGTATCAGGCCGCCCATTAGGCCAAACTTTTACGCCGCGATTAGCCAGTAATTTCAGCTCTAAATCATTAACAACTGCGGGTTTCAGGGTTTCAGCCAGATCATCGGGCAGTCCTTCCCAGTCAATAAATATATCCGCACCGACAAGTTTTTTCTCTTGGTGGATACGAGGCTTAAGCGGTGGAATAGCAAGCCCGCCCCCGCCGCCAGAGCCATAATCAACAACCGCAAAGCTTGATGGCACTTGCCCCAAACGTTCAATCACAGCCGTTGCAAATTCACTGGTGCTAACGCGAGATTTACTTAAGCCCTCATCATAGATATCACTGGTATGAACGCCGCCTTCCAGTGTTTTAAACCATGCATTATGTATCTTTGTTGCAATATCATTTTGCCCGATATGATTAAGCATAAGCACCGCGCCAAGCAATAATCCCGACGGATTTGCAATTCCTTGGCCTGTAATATCAGGCGCACTTCCGTGTACGGCTTCGAACATACCGAAATCCGCGCCAATATTACATGAGCCACCAAGCCCGACAGAGCCAGTAATTTCCACTGCAACGTCAGAAATAATATCGCCATAGAGGTTTTCAGTAACGATCACATCGAAATCATTTGGACGCGCCGCAACACGCGCAGTACCGATATCGATAATGTAGAAATCCTGTTCTATATCGGGATATTCCGCGCCGATCTCGTCAAATACGCTGTGGAACAGGCCATCGGCCATC
>JAMONE010000201.1 GCA_027066695.1 Micavibrio sp.
CTTTTTTATGCGGTTTGTCATGTTGTCGGGGATAATACTCCACCCTAACCGCCAGCCAGTCATGGCGAAATATTTGGAGAACGTATTCAAGATAATCGCATTTTTAGAGTATTTCCGCGCAGTTTGCGCTTTTTTGTTATAGGTAATACCGTGATAAGCTTCGTCAGATATCAGGCGCACATTCTTTTTATCACACCAGTTACAGATTTTTTCCAGCTCATCATCATTAATCATTGTGCCAGTTGGATTTGAAGGTGAAGTAATTATGAGCCCTTGAAATACTTCACCACAATTTTCCAGTAATTCAGCAGTAGGCTGATAATTATCTTCGGCTTTTGCCTCAATCTCTACCGCTTCAAGGCCAAGGGCTTTTAAGATATTGCGGTAGGCGGGGTATGTCGGCGTTATAAGCGCAACGCGATCACCTGCATCAAATGCCGCTAGAAAATCGAGAATAAAGCTGCTGGAAGAGCCCGCCGTTATAACAATATTATCAGGTGAGACATCAGCGCCGTAATAATCGTCATAATATTGTGCAATGCGCTCTCTTAATGGTGGCATGCCGATGGCCTCGGTATAGCCTTGCACAGGATTGGAATTTATTTTTGAAATGGCATAATCAAGCGCACCTTGCGGCGCACCAACATGTGGCTGGCCTGCGCCCATACGCGCAATATCAATATTTTGTGCTTCATGCTCATTTACTTGACGCAAGATATCAAGCGCACGAAATGTATGTATATCAGAGCGATCAGAGGGTTTTTGGTCGTTATCCATGGTTTAATATGCTTTCGGTATATTATCAAGATCAGCTATTATTAAATACTTGAAGATACGTGTAAAATCAAGCTAAAAAGTTACTTTACTTGCAAATAACCAAGTAATAGTAACTTCTATACTTATTTTATCAATATAGATTAATCTAATCTAATATAATAAATAAATAATTTTAATGTTCCTCTTTTGGTTTAAATCCTCCATCTTCAGACGAAAATCCCGCCCGAATCTACCAATCTCTTCAATATGGCTTGGCTATATTAACGCTATTAACCTATAATCCCTGAATATAGCAGGCCAAGCAATGCTATGCCTAATATCACGCGATAGATCACAAAGACTGTGAAGGTGGATTTCTCCAGATATTTCATCATAATTGAAATAGCAATCCAGCCGGATATAAACGAGAAGAACACCGCGATAAGTGCATCCAGTCCAAGCGAAAGATCACCGCTTTTCAGCAATCCCAGCCCCATAATCACGCCCGCGCCACTAATAGCAACCATAGCAAGCAACATCGAGTAATGCGCAGATTCTTTGCGCTTAAAGCCAAGAAAACGCGCCGTCGTCATTGTGATGCCTGATCTGCTTGTACCAGGGATTAAGGCAAGCACTTGCGAAAGACCGATGATAATTGCGTCTTTAAATGTTAACTCTTTTACTTCGCGCGTTGATGGTGATTTGCTATCGCTCCACCACAAGATAATGCCAAAAATAATGCTTGTCCACGCAATGACATACAAAGTTTTAAGCCAGTCAGGCTCAAACATATGCAAGATTAGCCCTGCAATAATCACAGGGATAGAGCTGATAATTACATATAGAGTTAGGCGCGCTTCTGCTGATTTTCCGTTTCTTGTGCCTATATGCTTAACGCCAATTAACATACGTACAACATCGCGCCAAAAATACAGTAATACAGATAGCAGCGTGCCAACATGAACGGCTATATCCATAGTCATATTATCTGCGTCCCAACGCCCACACTGATCTGTAAAGCAATGGAATAAGCCAAGATGACCGCTTGAGCTAACGGGTAGAAATTCCGTTAAGCCCTGAATGATTGCTAATATTATAATATGGTATAAAATCATGCGCCTTGACCCTAAGATCCAAATGATGAATCTATCACAGGAATATTTTCCATTATAATCTCATGATCTGACATTGTGACATTGCCATTTGGTTTAATATAAATATCAACATTAAATAAAGCATCTTTAAGCATCATGAATGCTTTTACTTCATAAGCACCATCTTTACGTTTTTCTTTAAGCTCCAATGGCTGTAAAATACCATTTATTTTTTTCTTAGTGTCATCAAGAAGCTCATCTTTTAATTGAATATTTTCCATGTTTTCACAAATAATAAATCTACCGTGACGACCTTTCACGTAAGAAAAGAAAAATCTTACATATTCAAGTATATTTTTATCATCCAACTTTATTGGAACTTCTTGATTAAGTGAATAAATTGTCTTGTATGTCCAATCTATTATTGCAAATTCATTTGTAGCATTTTTTTGAAAAACAAAGCGTTGTAATGGCGGATTTGTTGCATAGTCAGAAATACTTAAAAATCTATAATCAGGATAAAAAGATACATCAATCGCAAGAATAGTTGTCTCAAGCGGATCAAATATACTTCCATCTATATTTTTATTAATTATATCTAAAAGATGAGCAATTTCATCTATTTTTAATTTTTTAAATGATTCGTCAAACATATTAAGTGATTCGCTAAATTGTGAATATTGAATACAATAATGAAGCCTTTATGTATAAAAGGCAAGAGATCTACTTATAGAACCCTCTGTAAAAACTAGATTGAATCAGTCATTTTAGATTTATAAATCAAACTAATTCAAATAACTTGCACCATATCTACTATATTCCTTTGTTTCAGTTATAATTGTCTCATGGCCAATGAATAATTCCGCTCCAAGGAGCGAGGTAAAGCACTTTGTCACTCCGATTAACCTCTTGGGAGTGGAGAAATATATTATAATTTCAAACTTCTCGATTTCACTCGAAATGACAGAAATGTTGCAAATGGCAAGAAATTACACCCGAAGAAAGATTAAACGCGCAGCGGCATCAGCACATAAAGCGATGATGGGTCGCTGTTATCTTGAATGATTGTAGGGCTGTTTGAATCTGCCAGAGTTAATCTGCATCCATCACCTTCAATTTGAGAAGTTATATCAAGCAAATATTTTGCATTAAATCCAATTTCTATTTCAGAATCACCATTAACCTCAAGCTCTTCCGTTGCGCTACCTGCTTCGGGTGAACTAGCGGATAATGTCATTTGCTTGCCATTAATCATAATTTTCAAAGCACGTGACTTACCGTCGGAAATAGTAGATACACGATCAATCGCGCGTGAGAAAGCTTTAGGGTCAAGCTCAACAATTTTATCATTACCTTGTGGGATAACACGTTGATAATCAGGGAATGTCCCGTCAATTAACTTTGATGTGAGAACAATATGATCGAAAGAAAAACGAATTTTATGATCCGATAACGAGATTTTGATAAGATCAGCAGCATCCTCGATTAATTTGCGAATTTCACCAATAGCTTTACGTGGAATAATAATGCCTGGCATTCCAGACGCTCCCTCAGGTAATGGCATCTCAAAACGTGCAAGACGGTGGCCATCCGTAGATACGGCGCGTAGAACTTTTACACCGTCATTATCTGCTTCATGTACATATATACCATTAAGGTAATAGCGGGTTTCCTCTGTACTCATTGCAAATTTAGTGCGATCAATAAGTGCGCGTAAATCAGATGCAGGTAGTGAAAACTCACTTGGCAAATCACCAGCAGAGATTTCAGGGAAATCAGCCACAGGCAAACAGCTTAGCTTGAATTTAGAGCGTCCAGCGCGTACGCTTATTTGTGTACCTTCAGCATTCAGCTCAATTTCTATTTCTGAATCATCAGGGAATTTACGAACAATTTCATGGAATGTATGTGCAGGAGCAGTTGTAGAACCCGCAATAGATACATTTGCAGCTACTGATTCATCGATCTCAAGATCCATATCCGTTGATGCCAGACATAGCACACCATCTTGTGCTTTCATCAAAACATTTGATAAAATAGGAACGGTATTGCGACGCTCCACAACAGATTGCATGTGATTTAATGATCTCAAAAGGTCGGAACGATCAATACTCAGCTTCATAGCGAATTTATCCATTTCTATAAATTATATCTTTAAAAAATAAAGTCTAGCATAGTGATTCGCGCGGCAAAAGCCCTAAAATTGTTTGAATGATTATACTCTGTGCAAAACATCATTCAATGTCTTGTTAATTGCGCAATATATCTTGTCCAAATCATCCCCCGTGGAACAATAAGGTGGCAATATATAAAGAGAATTACCAAGTGGGCGCAAGAGTACATCTTGAGAGAGAAGGGATGAATATAGCTCTGATTGTATATTTGATAAATACCCCGCATCATCCACTATTATATCCATAGCAAGCATAGTTCCCTTTTGCCTGATATTGTTTATATCGCTGCGCTTTGATAATTGACAAGCCGCATCGGCGTGGGATTTTGCTATTTGCTCGGTGCGCTCCAGCACAGGCTCTCTCTCCCATATATCCAGCGAAGCATTAGCCGCAGCGCATGATATAGGATTGCCCATGAATGATGATGAGTGAAAGAACATCTTGGACTTGTCTTTATGGTAGAAAGCTTTGTAAATTGCACCACTGCACAAAGTAGCCCCCAGCGACAAAAACCCTCCTGTTAAGCCTTTTGACAAGCAAAGTAGATCTGGAATAAGGCTTGCCTGTTCACATGCGAACATTGTGCCTGTGCGGCCAAAACCCGTCATAACCTCATCAGCAATCAACAATATACCTTGTGCGCGGCACATATCACTTATTGTTTTCAAAACATCGGGTGAGTAAATCCGCATTCCGCCCGCGCCTTGTAATAATGGCTCAAAAATAAAGGCGGCAATGTCATCTTGATTATCTTTAAGGATTTTTTCTAAAGCATCAAAGCAGCTCGACTCCTTACCTTCTTCGGGGAAGGGGATATATTCGACATCGAACATATAGGGCTGATAAAGCTTATGATAAATACTGCGCCCGCCAACAGACATCGTGCCGAATGTATCGCCATGATAGCCGCCCTCAAAGGCAATAATTTTCCTGCGCGGTGCGCCTGTATGCTCCCAAAAACCAATCGCCATTTTTAACGCAACCTCAACAGCGGTAGAGCCACTGTCAGAGAAGAAAATATTGCTTAAATGATCATCGGTTATATTAATTAATTTCTCTGCAAGCTCCTCGGCTGGCTCATGGGTAAAGCCTGCAAATATAACCTGATCACAGGCCGCGGCTTGATTTTGCACAGCCCTAACAATATCGGGGTGGCAATGGCCATGCGATATAACCCACCAACTAGATACTCCATCAATAATGCATCTCTCATTTTCTGGAGCATCTTCAGGATTGTCAGAATTATCTTTACCACGCGCAAATAAATACGCCCCAGCCGCGCGATCTATATGGATTGCTTCTGGCGCGATAGCGTGCTGTGTATATGGGTGCCATATGGGGGATTTATACTCACTCATCTAAACAAAGTCCTTAATATTAAAGTTATTAGCAAATGCCAAGCGCAACATTGTATCATCCAGCGGATCAAGCATAGGCAAATGCCCGAGGATTTTAACGTCTGAAAATTCGGATATTGTGCGTATGTTATCTATATTTTCATCGCCAATAAACACAATGCCTTTAAGCGGCATATCCCTTGACCAAATAGCTTCCAGAGAAAGCAGGGTATGATTAATCGTACCAAGGCCTGTGCGCGCGCAAAGAATTAACGGAATATCCCATTTCTTATATAGATTAATTTGCAGATTATCACGGGTTAGCGGAACCATAAGCCCACCCGCTCCCTCTATAATCATATCACCATCACATTTCGGGATATTTGCCACATTTTCAAGCTTATCCATGTCTATATTAATATCATCAAGCTCGGCTGCGCGGTGAGGGGATAGGGATTCACTAAATATATATGCTTCTGGCAAAAAACGCTCATCAGGCAAATTAGTAATATCTTGAACAAATTTGGTGTCAACGCTACCTTCTATACCTGATTGAATGGGCTTCCAGTAATGGGGGCTATATCCTGCCTCTTCCAGCCCAAGCATAAGCGCAGCCGAAAACACAGTCTTGCCGATATCTGTATCTGTTCCTGTTATTATGAATTTGTTGTTCATATACTTGCCTCCCTATATATAAGTTCAATTTTAACCCTAAGGATCAGACATGTTTAATAATAACCGATTTATGGAGATAATGAAATTTTTTCCTCAAGAAAATTTCAAAGCGTCGGTTTTGCGCCATAGCAGCGATGAAAAGCGACGTTGAATGCAATTGTTAATATTATTGTAACTCAATCTTTAAATATTTCAGCGCATCTTCGATAGGGATGAACAGGTTAAGACCTGAATCGCTTTCAGTTGAAAATTGATACATGCCCGCAACGCTCATGCCTACAATGTTGCCATTAGCATCTAACAGCGGCCCGCCGCTATTTCCCCCGATAGTTTGAACATCGCCTTGTATGAAATCCATTTTAGTTCCCCAAACACTAAAGTTTTTACGATGCGCACTGACGATTCCTTTGCTTAAGGTATCTTGCAGCCTTTTGTTCGAAGGTGCGCCCAGCGCATATATATCCTCGCTTACCTTTGGCCATTCGGTTTTGATTGGCACGGTTACAATATTAAAATCTTCAGGGATTTTCACCAGCTTAAGCAATGCAACATCGCGCTTTGTGCTTTTACGCAAGACCTCGGCAATCATCTTTTTATTCTTGCCCGCACTTACTATTCGCACTCGCTGGGCGTTGCCGATAACATGCGCGTTAGTGATTATATGACCTTGCTTAGTTATGAAATAACCAGAGCCATGGCTTATGCCCGCCTGCACTAAAACTGCAATCTCGCCAGAGCTGTCTATATGCTGGGTGAGAGGTGCTTTTGAGATTGGAGGGTTAGAGATTACGACCTTTTCTTGCTGATCAAAGATACGTGGACGGCTTTCTTTCTTCTTTGTCTTGCGCCAGTCTTGCGGTGGTTTAGTGCCGTAGAAAATCAGATCATGAAAATGCTTATTCGCCGCTAAATTATGTGCAGCCATGGAAAAAGCTTCTGTTACCATCAAGGTAACTCCTTCTTTATTCTTGGCCTTACGTTGAACATAGCCTTCGGTCACAGTTTTATAGGCAACTTTTTGGCGTAAATTATCATAGATCGCCCATTCGATTTTAAGGTAGAGTTTGCCCTTAACCCCGCCAATACCTAGATATAGCGGATCAAGTATTGTAATAGGGGGTAAATTGAAAATCAAATTAGGTTTTTCACAAACATTAATTTGTGCATCAATAATTTTTGCGCCAATCTTGTACTCGCTGCGCAAAAGCTCATTATCATATTCTTCTTCAAAGGTTGAATGTAGGCGGCTTATGATGTCAAAGCCTTGTGCCTCCATTGCTCCTACAAATGCTCCTTTGATTTCGGGTTGCACTACATTACCTTTTAAATAATGTCGCCCGACCTCGCTGAATGATAGGAAGCAGCGATGGCGGTGTATGCCTATTTCTGCGCCTATTGGCAATTGAGTTCTTAAGTTTG
>JAMONE010000202.1 GCA_027066695.1 Micavibrio sp.
TATTGTCGCAAGGAAAATCAATATAGCTATTGGAGCTTTACCTGGCACAGGCAAATCTTTTTTAGAGCCTGAAAGCACAATAAAATCAGAATTGCGGCGTAAGTTATTTATTCGGCTATGCTTACCAGCAATCAATAAAACATCGCCAGCCTCCAGCCTTATGCGCCCTAACCTACGGCGAACCACGCGTGCGCGACGTTGAATCCCTAGCACTATTGCGCCAAAACGCTTGTGAAAACCAATATGATCTATCGACATATCAATCATACGGCTTGCAGGCGTTATCATAATCTTAGCCAAAACACGTGTTTCCGCGCCCTGTATAGCCGATGAGCCATCGTCATCATCGCCTTCCTTGCGGACATCATCACCATCAATAATTTCGGCTTCTTCTTCTGAAAGCAAAAACCCTGGATATTTTGTTAGAAGCGTTCCTAAAACTTGACGAGTAGCAGCAACAATCAAAATATCACCACTATGGACTTGATGCCCTTCGAATGGGGGTAGAATTAAATGCCCGCTACGCTGTATAAGCTTCACATTCATATCTTTTAATTCAGCAAACTTCCCCTCAACACATTGTGCCCCGATAAGCTGGCTATCTTCCGCTATATCAAGCTCAGCCACGAACTCGGTTTCTGATCCCACCAATTCATCTGTAATTGATGCGCGATTTGGCAGCGTTCTTGGAACAACCAATATAACATAGATGAACCCAACAAATGCCAGCATCGCCCCTGGCACTGCAAAATCAAAAAAGCCAAGTGGCGGATAGCCAACTTCAACCATTGAGCTTGAAACAAGCAGATTAGTTGATGAGCCAACCAATGTCACCATACCGCCAAGTATCGCAATATAGCTTAAAGGCATCATCATACGGCTTGCTGGAACTTTCATTGATTGCAAAACTGCTTGCAGCACAGGAATTGCAATAATAACTAGCGGTGTGTTATTCATAAACCCGCTTAACACCATCACGAAAACTAGAATGGCAAGCACAGAAAGCCATGCAAGCTTCTGATTGCCAAAAACAAAAAGATTAGTTAAAAACCGCAAGGAATCGGTATGGATCATCGCTTGCCCCATTACAAGCAAAGCCAGAACAGCAATTAATGACGGGTTAGCAAAGCCTGATAAAATAATTTCAGGGCTTAGTAAATTATTATTAGCTTCATCAGTTATTAAGAAAACTTGACCATATAGCAATAATATAGTCATAAGGACGACGCTTGTTACTTCAAGGGGTAATTTCTCACGCACGAATAGATAAACAGCTCCTCCAGTCAGGAGCAGCATAAACCACATATGAAAATTAGCATCTATTTCAAAGCCCAAGAGCATTCTTTCTGTATTTACAAAACAACTTTACAACAATGATCTACTCTTCGTTAGAGCCGATACTAACCCCTGAAGTCTCAAGTTCACCTAAATTTTTAAAACCTATACGGAACATAATTTCTGTACCGCTATCACCTGAGGATTCACTAGTAAGATTTCGCTGGCCAATTACAGATAGAGAAATACATTGCCCCGTATAATCGATGCCAAATCCAGCATGACGCAAGCCAAAATCAACCCCTAAATCATGTTGGGTAGAGCCATAAATACGCCATTTATCATTAATATAATATGACGCAGAATTGCGAATCTGCTCACGTGTTTCATCAATATCCGTACCATCTAAAGCTTTGGCAAAAAGATAGCGCGTCGACAAACTCAACTTATTAATTTTTGCAGAAGCATCAATCTCATGACGCTGCGAGGATAAATTATCATTATCAAGCTGAAAGCTGTAATCCAGCTTGTAATCACCCTTATAGCTACCTGAAATTTGACCAACAACGTCAGAGGCTTGCTTATCCAAGCCAGAACCTTGGGCAAAAGGATTATCTTTACTATAAACCCGATAGCTTTGCCCGATAAACACATCGCCATAACTACCATCGCCACCATATATCCCTGCCCTTACGCCATATGTAGCATGAGTGCGATCTTCTACGCCATCAACGCCAGGGAAACGGCTTGGCTCGAATAAATTCAATGCATCAATACCCGCATCAACACTATCCTCATTAGGGATATCGCTATCTATTCCTACATTAGGCGCAACAGTTAGTGCTATGCTCGGCTCAATCAATATTTGTGCCTTTTCCAATTTCTTTACAACAGGATAGCTAGTAACCGCGTGAATATAGCCAGTACCCCGCGCCTCATTAGAGTTACCGTCAATGGTATCATTGCCATTTGATCCTGTGCGATCATTCACATTATAGACAGAGCCTTGAGCATTTGCCTCCAAAACAGCCACCAAGCCATAATCAGAAACCAAGCGTCGCTGCCAGCCAAATCCCGTATGGATACGGTTTACATCCTGATCATTTTTTTCACGCATCAAACCAAGAGCCGATAAATCAACTCTCCAACGTCCACCAATTATCGGGATACTTGACGGCTCACCTAAAAAGCTTGCTTGTATTTCAGGTAAAACATGGGGCTGGTCTTCTCTGTCCTCATCAGTTCTTAAATCCTGAAAAGCCAATAGCCTCCCTGACGCATAATTACGCCCTGAAAAACGCTCTACATAAATTTCATTTTGCAAAATATTTTTATTACTGAAATCATATTGACGCAGATATTGATCATCAGAAGCGATATCTAGCATCAAACCACTGCGCCATTTGTTATTAATATCCCAAAGGCCATCGACCGATAAATGTCCCCGCAATTTTTCATCACGCACAATTCCATCATTATCTGTACGCGAGGAATGAGTCACACTACCGCTTGCAATCAGCGAAGCATCTTCCCAGCGTTGCCTCCATTGTGCCAATGCAAGCGGAGATTCATCGGTCATAGCCATTAGACCAACAGTTAAATCTTTATCAGGAGCTATCGACCAATAATAATCACTTTGAACAAACATACCAAGATCACTTCTAAAACCAGCTGAGGGCGTTAAAAAGCCACTTTTACGCTTAACGCTGCCGTCTGGATGTGAAAAATAAGGAAGATAAGCAACAGGAACGCCCTTCATCTCAAAGCGAGCATTGCGATAACTAACCATTTTAGCTTCTTTATCATGCTCAACCTCGGATGCGCTGATCTGCCATAAAGGTTTTTCATTCGGGTTGTCCTTACATGTCTCGCACGGTGTATAAGAGGCGTTCTTCATAACCGTTTTATTGCCAGAGATATAATTACCTTGCGATGCTTTAAATCTTGAACCATCTGTTAGAAATGTTTGTAAGCCCTCAACAAATCCATCCTTAAGTGCATTATTAAACTTAGCTTTTGCTGCATAATGTTTATCACCATTAGCGTCAATAAATTCAACATTTCCAGTCGCAATAACTGTATCTTCTGAGAGGTTGTAAACTATTTGATCAGCTCTAACTTTACTGCCCGATTGTATCAGCACCACATCACCAATTGCCGTAACGCTTTGGCCGCTTTCATCATGGATAAGCTTATCAGCCTGCAAATCCACGGGCGCATCCGTATCTTGCGCATAAACAGACATAGAAAAAACACCTGCGCAAAGAACTAGTGGAACAAGGGCAAAGGATAACATTGGGAATTTATATATCATGAAACTGACCAGTAATTACATTTACGAAAATTCATTGTAGAATCTACATCATACAGTTTTGGGGTTTGATCACCTAAAGTCAATAGCTATGCATGCTTACTACTTAAAAAATGCAGGAATTTCATCACCAAAACCACTCACATCACTTGGCGCATCATCGGAGTATTTATCTTTACCCTGCTTTTTATCTACCAACGGTTTTTTCTTTTGTGCAGGCTTTTTATTAACACTTGATGTAACGGGTGAGCGCTCGCCCTTGCTATCATTCTTACCATCATTAATATCAACTACTTCAATTACTTTACCAATATGTTTTACCACAGCCTCAAGCTGCTTATCGTCATATTTAGTTACCAACATCCAAGCATGACCCTTTTGCCCTGCCCTGCCTGTGCGCCCAATTCTATGCACATAATCATCGGGGTTGACTGGCACGTCATAATTAAACACATGCGATACAGCATCAACATCAATGCCCCGCGCGGCAACATCACTGCACACCAAGAAAGGTACTTCGCCAGCCTTAAATTTGCGCAAGGTTTCTGTGCGCGAGCTTTGCGCCATATCGCCATGCAGCGCACAAACATCATAACGCTTAGAATGTAGCCATTTACTTAAAGCATCAACATCACGCTTACGATTACAGAAGATAAAGGCGTTCTTCACGTCTTCACGCTGAAGAATCTTGTGCAGCATATCATTTTTATTTTTTGGCGTAACATTAACCTGAAATTGTTCAACCGTTATCGCAGTAGATGCTGGCTTTGACACCGCAACCTCACGCGGGTTACTAAGGAACTTCTCCGTAAGCTTCTTGATTTCAGGAGCCATAGTCGCAGAAAACAACAATGTCTGACGCATTGGCGGCAGCTTAGAGCAAATCTTCTCAATATCAGGGATAAAGCCCATATCAAGCATACGGTCAGCTTCATCAATCACCAAAATCTTAATGTCTGTGAGTAAAATCTTTCCGCGCTCGAATAAATCCAGCAAACGACCAGGCGTTGCTATTAAAACATCTGCGCCGCGATCAAGTATCTGTATTTGCTTTTCCATAGACGATCCACCAATAAGCAAAGCCTTGGATAAATTACAATTCTTACCATATGTATCAAAGTTTTCCGCAATTTGCGCTGCAAGCTCTCGCGTTGGTGATAATATAAGAGAGCGCGGCATACGCGCCTTGGCTCGCCCACCTGCAAGAATCTCTATCATCGGCAGAGTAAAGCCCGCCGTCTTACCCGTCCCCGTCTGCGCGAGGCCAACAACATCACGTGACATTAAAATATGGGGAATTGCTTTTTCCTGAATTGGCGTTGGAGTATCATATCCACAATCATTTATGGCATCTAATACTGGCTTACTTAATCCTAAATCTTCAAACTTCATTTAATATATTTCTTATCTTTATTTCTTTTCGTATAAAGAGCTATTATAATTCGACAAGAAAAGCAAGGAAACTAAGTAATATGACCCTAAAAATAGCAATTCAGATGGATTCCATTGAAAATATTAACATCGATGAAGATTCCACCTTCGCTTTAGCTATGGAAGCACAATCGCGCGGATATGAGCTTTACTACTATATTGCGCCCGCGCTACGCCTTGAGGATGGGCAAGTAACAGCCAAAGCCAATAAACTTAAAGTGCGCCGCAAGCACGGCAATCACTATAGCCTTGGCAAGGATGAAATCATTAGCCTTAAGGATGATATAGATATAGTGCTAATGCGCCAAGATCCGCCATTTGATATGTCATATATAACAGCCACCCACATATTAGACCATATTGCAGGTGATACACTTGTTCTAAATAACCCCGAGCAAGTGCGCAACTCACCAGAGAAATTACTGGTTACGCATTTCCCTGATCTAGCTCCGCCTACAATTATAACATCCGACAAAGAAGCATTACTCGATTTTTACAAACGATACGGTAATATGATTCTAAAACCGCTTTATGGCTGCGGAGGTGAGCAAGTCTATCATGTCGATGAAAACAGCTTTAACCTTAATGCACTACTTGAGATGTTCGAGAAATTTTATGGCGAGCCAATAATTGCGCAAAAATATATCCCCGAAGTCCGCAAAGGTGATAAGCGCGTCATCATAATAGATGGCAAGCCCGCAGGCGCAATGCTGCGCGTTCCAGCAGAAAACGAACTACGCACAAATTTACATGTTGGTGGCTGTGCTAATAAAACAGAACTTACAAAACGAGACCTAGAAATTTGCGCAAGCATAGGGCCTGAGCTTAAAAAACGTGGACTGGTCTTTGTTGGAATAGATATCATTGGTGATTACCTGACAGAGATAAACGTAACATCGCCCACGGGCTTACAAGAAATCAACGCACTTGAGGGAATATGCCTTGAAAGCCAGCTTTGGGATGCTTTTGAAAAGAGATTGGCTGAAAGAACATAATATATAGCATCATATATAGCATCCCCGACTTTATCGGGGATCCATGGCTCTCCATTTTCATGGAGGTGCTAAATTAGGAAAACAAAATAAAATGAATAAAAAACAACTAGAAGAAACCTTGGAATTCACTCCTAAATTTGATGATAAAGGCTTAATCCCCTGCATTTGCACATGCGAAAAAACAGGCGATGTGCTTATGTTTGCATTTATGAATGAGGAAGCTCTTACCAAAACCATCCAAAGCGGAGAAGCACATTACTATTCCCGATCCCGCAAAGAACTTTGGCACAAGGGCGCAACTAGCGGTCAAATTCAAAAGATAGTCGAAATCCGCACCGATTGCGATCAAGATTGCATCTGGATAAAAGTCAAAGAAACCCACTCATGCCACACAGGTAGAAAATCATGTTTTTACAGACATGTAAATTCTAGAACAAA
Organism: Micavibrio sp.; assembly: GCA_027066695.1. GTDB lineage: Bacteria > Pseudomonadota > Alphaproteobacteria > Micavibrionales > Micavibrionaceae > UBA1672. Next base: position 6,451 of record JAMONE010000202.1, read on the forward strand.
TTTATCTACCCATGAAACTGTTGACATAAATTAAATGCTAATGTTACACTGCGCATCTCAATAAAAATAAGGGTGATAGTGAATGACGAAGAAAAAACATAGACATAGCTCATTAAAAGAAGCAATGCACACTGTTGCTGCAATTCAAGATGCATTAAAAAATGATGAGGCGCAAAGGACAGCTCCTCCTCTGCATGACGGAAGTGCCATGCGATATGAAGGAAATAAAAAACCTATAGACACAGGCACAGCAATGCGTGAAATCCTATCTGGTTACGAACCAAATAAGACCATCAGTGATGAACATATGGGCGAGCTAACCACTCTGATTTTTGATAATAACGCAAATATTCCCCCTGTTTATCTCGCGCAATGCCCTGAAAAAGAACTATATATGGCCATTTTAAAAATGACCGATGACAAAACAAGGCCATCCACATTCTATAATGATTTAAGCATGGCAATAAAATTAACAGGTAAAGAAACACCAACCGTAGCCAACCGTAGCGATGAGCTAGCGGCAATACGTTTCGGCGCAGTTGAGAAAATACCTTCAGAAATAAAAGGGAGAGGCGATACTTATAGGTACAAATCCGAAGATGGGACTGCTCCTTCAGAAACATATAAAGAACTCCTTCAAGATAATTTACAAGGTGCATCAATTAAAAAAGATCGCAATAAATTAGAAGAAATAGGAGTATTGGAAAACCTCATAGAGTTAATTGAACACTCACATGATGAGCCAGAACGAGTAAGAGACGATATGCTCGAGATGTCAACTGACTTACTGAATCCGCAATGGTTAGACGTAAGATTTCCAGACTGTGATTATACGCACTTAATATCCACCCTAAAAGGATATTTGGATAATGACTTATTCATATTTGATAAAAATCACCAAACCACAAGCTGGGCAACAAACGCGGAAGATGCTGCCAGCAAACTCCAACAGCAAGTAGATAAACTCTTAGGTCATGAGGTAAATTATAAC
>JAMONE010000203.1 GCA_027066695.1 Micavibrio sp.
GCATATGCCCCATAAAGCGCGAGTAAATCTCCCATTGCTCGGACGTGGATTGTAGCTCATCTAAATATGGTAGAGTAATCATATTAAATCTCCCTTGCTTATTTCCCTTATATAGAACAAGCATGGAGGCTATTATTTAACGAAAGCTTAACAACGCTATTTTGAAACAAAAAACATGGTTTTTACTGTGGATAAGCAAGCTGTCGTAACTTAAACTGAACAATCTCATCCTAAAAGGCACTATTATTTTCTAAGGAGGCTTTAATTTTTGCAATAACATCAGGTTATAAAATCATTGTATGATGGGAAGTCTACTATGAAAAAAGAAAATATCCATGAGTTTTTTAAACGCTTACAAGCTGATAATCCTGATCCAAAAAGTGATTTGGAATACACGAACCCATATACCTTGCTTGTTGCGGTGGTGCTGTCGGCGCAATCTACGGATAAAGGTGTTAACAAAGCTACTCGCGCATTATTTGCTTATGTCGATACACCGCAGAAAATGCTGGATTTAGGGCTTGATAGCTTAAAAAACCATATAAAAACTATCGGGCTTTATAACAACAAAGCCAAGAATATTATCGCCCTATCGGAAAGTATTATCCGCGATTTTGACGGGCAAGTGCCTGATACTCGCGAGGATTTAATGTCTTTGGCGGGCGTTGGGCGTAAAACAGCAAATGTAGTGCTTAACATTGTGTTTAAGCAGCCGACTATGGCTGTAGACACTCATATTTTCCGCGTCTCAAACCGCACAGACTTAGCCAAAGGAAAAAACCCTGATGCAGTAGAAGCCGCGCTTTTAAAGGCCGTTCCCGAAGAATTTTCCCTGCCTGCGCATCACTGGCTTATATTGCTTGGGCGCTATACTTGCAAAGCCAGATCCCCCGAATGCACTAAATGCATTGTTGCAGATTTATGCGCATTTAAAGAGAAAATTATTTAGCATCTGTATCAGTAAGCATAGAAGCCAAATCATTGAGATTAGCAAAAACCATAAGCCCTATCAAAAACAACATCCCTATTATCATCGATATATCTTGAACACGTGAGGAAGCAGTCTTGCCTGCTATTGCTTCATATAAAATAAACACCAAATACCCGCCATCAAGCACAGGTATCGGCAATAAATTAACCATAGCAATCATCAAGGAAAAACCTGCAACAAAAATCAAATAATCATAAATTCCTGCTTTTGCCGCTTTTGCCGTATATTGACTAATTTTTCCAACACCGCCTAAAACAGCATCTTCATTATTACGTCCCTTATAAATCGCTTCTATTATTTTATATGAATCAACAACGCCTTCCTTCATTAAAAATGCAGAACGCTTTAACGCCTCAAACACACCCAAACGCAGGAAAAATTTATCATCAGGATCAATAAGCCACGCGCGCTCATAATCTACATCATCAGGGTCATCTAAATGCGTGTTTAAAGCCGAATCAAATTTCATCAGGAATATATCTACTTTTTCAATGCTCATTCCTTTAAATGGAATGCCAATGCGAATTTCCTTGTCCATATTTTGCAAAAACAGCTCTCTGGCTTTATCAGGTTCATCTTCTGTCAAAACCCCCTCGATAGAGCTCATCTCATCAAATTTAATAGCCCTCATTCGCAACATTCCTGTTTGACCATGATTAAGCTCAACACCTTTTTTATTGATATATTCAATGCGCTTTGCAGTAAAATTCTTATACATAACCTCACCATTACGAATAATTTTATATTCATGCTCAACCGCAGGATCTTCATACCATGTAAGGTCATAAACATCTTCAAGACGGCGGATTTTTTCCCCGTCCATATCCACTAATTCATCACCAATCTTTATTCCCGCTTTATAAGATGCACTATCCACAACAACAGAGTTAATAACCAACGTCTTTGATTTTTGACCATATGTAGAAAAAAGCACTGCAAAAATAAGAAAAGTCAGCAAAAGATTTATCCCCGGCCCTGCCGCAATAATAAAAGCTCGCTGCCATATATTTTTTGTGCAAAAAGAGACTTTTAGCTCATCCGCACTAAGTGTTCTTTCGCAATTATTTTCATGATCCCAGACAATAGGTTTATTTACATCAACATCACCAAACAGCTTAACAAAGCCACCAATTGGTAAAATACAAACAGACCAGCGAGTTTTAAACGGCTCTTTTCCGCCAAAACCAAAAATCTCTTTACCAAATCCAAAAGCAAATGTTTCAACATGAACTTTACACAAACGCGCCGCAATATAATGGCCAAACTCATGAACATTAATTACAATCGCCAGCGTTACGATGAACATAACCCCAAAGAAGAATATCTCTTCCGTAGCGCCTTGAAGTGAGAGTGATATAAAATCCATAAAATATCCAGTTAGTAATAATAATCGCTAAACAATAACTATAACATATATAAAAAAGCCAAGCATCAAAGCTCGGCTTTTATAATTATATATAAGTCTTCAGGGGTAAGGCAAATTATAACCCACGCACTTAAAAATTATTCTCCCAAAAGTTGGTTTAACCAACTATACAGGAAAAATTAATATGCACGCGCCTTTGAAAACAAACCACTTTCTGTGTTCGCAGGCTCCCTGTTATCCTTTTTTGATGTCAGATCTTTCGCCTTCGCCATAGTCGAGGCATCGCTTCCAGCGCGGTATCTATCAACACTTTTAGGGTCTACTGCGCTTTTAAGAGGTGTCATACGACCATCAAGCATCGCGCCCGCCTCTACTTCAAGCTCACGGTAAGCAATAGAGCCTGTAACCATGCCAGTTGATTTTATAGTAAGGCGACCATTTACAGTAACATCACCTTCAAAGCGACCAGCAATTGTTGCTTCTTCGATTTCAACTGTGCCATAGAACACACCGCTTTCAGCGATTTCAAGTATTTTTGCGCCCTTAAGAGCAGCTTCCACTGTACCTTCAACCATCAAACGGTCACAAGCATCAATTTCACCTGACATATTAATGCCACGGCCTATTGTCAATGTACGGTCATTACCGCTATATGCCTCTTGAGATTGTGGCGCAGTATATGAAGAACCTGAAGATGCATAAGGTGATGATGAACCACCAGCATAACCAACAGAAGAACGTGAAGAAGTCGGTTGATATGATGCTCCTCTTGGAGTTTCGCTATTACGCTCTTCGGCTTCTCTTGAATATTTATTCGCTGTTACTGGTGCTTCTTCTCTTGCTTTCATCGTATTTATCTCTTCCTGTGTTTTAGATTGACTACGTCCATATGAGCGTTCTTGCTTTTCACTCATGGCATCTGATTTTTCTTGCTTAACCGCGCCAGATAATTGACGCGTGTCTTCTTTATATCCTTTATCGGATTCTTGCATTGGGCTTTGTCCAGCTCCCTGAACTTCTGATTTGACTCGATGAAACATTTTTTCAAGCACCTTTCCATAAGATTATAGAGTCCAGCGTACATCACAAATATGTACACCAAATTTTTAATTAACTATGACTGATTGGAAAGAAAGATAACATGGTGATATGGGGGCTGCAAGATATGATTCTAAGTTTTCCCCAAACAAAATATATCATTTTGATTCAACACAATTTTAATTTTTTGTTCTTATTTTATGCAAAGGATTAAGGTGTTAATGAAAATAATCATATATCTTTTTTGCCAAAGATTTAGACACCCCATCAACCTTTTCTAATCCATCAACTGACGCGCTTTGCACTGCTTTAGCCGAACCAAAATGCATCAACAAAGCCTTTTTCCTCTTTGCGCCGATGCCCGAAATATTATCAAGCGGTGAAGCGGTGAATGCTTTTGCCCTACGCGCGCGATGCGATCCGATAGCAAAGCGATGCGCCTCATCACGTAATCTTTGCAAATAATGCAGCGCAGGATCATTCATAGGAAGCTGAAACATTTCACGGCCAAGCATGAAGAATTTCTCACGCCCCGCATTTCTATCCGCGCCCTTTGCAATAGCAACTAAAGTTAGCTGATTTAAAATTCCAAGCTCCTCAAGCACCTCTTTACACGCGCTAAGCTGCCCTGCTCCACCATCGATGAGAAGCAAATCAGGCCAGTTTTCGGCCTCGAACCCGTTCTTAAAACGCCGCGATAAAACCTCACGCATCATCGCATAATCATCGCCCTTGCCCGCTTGTTTAATATTAAATTTACGGTAGGATTTCTTTTGAAACCCTTCCTCACCTTCAACAATCATCGCTCCAACCATATTTGTTCCTGATATATGACTATTATCATAAACCTCGATGCGGCGCGGGGTTTCATCCATATCAAACAACCCCGCAATATTAGTGCGCATTTTCAACCGCGTGTCAGAAAGGGCTAAATACCGAGTTAAAGCCTGCTGCGCATTATTAAGCGCAAAATCCATAGCACGCTTATATTTCCCTCGTTTGGGAAGCACAATATTAATAGACAAAGCCTCCTCCAACAAAAATTTGCCTTGCATAGCTTCATTAACTATTACGTTCTTGGGTGGCGGTTTATTTTGATAAAACTGCGCAATAAATGCACTAAAAATAGCGTCTACACATTCGTTTTTATCATGCCGAGGAAAATACGACCTGTTCCCCAAATTTTGCCCCGAGCGATAAAAAAACACCTGAACACAGCTTATTCCATCACTTTGAGTAAGCGCGATAACATCACAATCATCTATATCACTATTCATATCATGCTTTGCCTGAATAGATGTAAGCGCGGCAATACGATCACGAATAAAAGCGGCGCTTTCATAGTCCATTTGCTCACTAGCCCTGCTCATTTCCGCACTTAAACGCTCTTGAACAGCGCGACTTTTCCCTTGCATAAAGTCCTGCGCTCCCTTTATTTGCTGAGCATATTCTTCTACGCGGATTTTACCAGCGCACGGCGCAGAACAACGCTTTATATGATATTGCAAACAAGGCCGCTTGCGATTCTTAAAATAGCTATCACTACAATTCCTAAGCAAAAAAGCACGTTGCAGCAAAGAGATAACCCTATTCACATCGCCAGCATTTGGGAATGGGCCAAAATATTGTCCACTTATAGTTTTCGCTCCACGATGTTTAATAATTTGCGGAAATTCATGATCTTGCTTCAATAGAATATGAGGAAAAGATTTATCATCACGAAGCAATATATTAAATCGCGGCTTATATTTCTTAATTAAATTAGCCTCTAAAATAAGCGCGTCGGCCTCGGTATGAGTATTAATAAACTCCATCTTTGAAGTCATGCTTACCATGCGCTTTAATCTGTCTGGCAGTTTCTCGAAATGAGTATATGAAGCCACGCGGCTTTTTAATGCCTTTGCTTTACCAACGTATAAAACCTCATCCTCATCTGATATCATTCGATACACACCCGAGCTAAGGGGAAGGGATTTCAAATACCCTCCTATAGTTTGCACGCCGCGCGTTATTGATGATAATTCTTTTCTATCCATATATGATATCATCCATAATTATCAAAGCATGTCGATAACAAAAAACTACAGGTTAATTGATTATCCAGCAACATCAACCACAACGATACTATCCTAAAGTATGCTATCTAATGAAAATAAAACCTATAGTTAACATACTGTTTTTAAACACCTTGAGATTAAATCAACTTAAAATATAGTAATTAATACGAAAAGTTATTTGACAAAAACTTAGCCTATGTAAATTATACGCTTGTGTGTAATTAATTTTAGGGGGAAATAACATGAACTTTTTCATGATCAAAAATCATACAAACAACACTGAAATCTTTTCAGGGTACTACCTATCATTTATTGAATGCATAGAAGATGCTGTTAATAAAAACATTGATCTAACATATATAGATTTAAAGAATAAAAATCTATCTAATGCAAGCTTAGATAGCGCAAATATGTCAGGAGCATTACTAAGCGGAGCAAATCTAACTGGCGCAAATCTATCCGAAGCAAATTTAGAAGAATCCATATTCTACAACTGCTCACTTTATAACACATGCCTATCCTATTCAAATTTAAAGGGCTGTGATTTTAGAAATGCAAATTTTGGAGCAACCTTAATAGAAGGATCGGATATACAAGAATGTATATTCTCAACTCTATCATGCTTTGATCTCGATTTTTATTTCACAGAGAATATGGATGGATGCCTATTCGCATCCGCAGACGGTGCATTGCATAAAATGTCCAAAAGCCCTGTAATACTTAAAGGCTTCTTGAATAACCACATAATCATACTCGATAATACCGTTAAGATAGGTGCAAAAACATTTCCAAGGGAAATCCTACCAAAGTTAATACAAATGCTATCATCCCATGCACTGCCAGCATTAGTAAATGACAATAACATTCCTTACGATAATTTAAATAATACTAAAAATATTGCGTAAAAATATATATAGTCTGGTTATCTATGTTGCATATCATTCATAACTAGACTATATAACTCAAAATGCTTATAAAGCATAAGTATGTCAGAGGGGCCCGTGGCGGAATGGTAGACGCTGCAGACTTAAAATCTGTTGTCCGTATGGACGTGCCGGTTCGAGCCCGGCCGGGCCCACCATATCATACCCACCCCTATCAATATCGCCCAAAGCCTTGAACGGCTGGGCGATTTAATCTATGCTCAGCGCAAGAATATTACAAGGGTTCGATCGTCATTATGGATAATATTTTGTGACATAAAGGAAGTGATCTTAATATAGCAACGAAAGAAACTGTGGTTTGCGACCCTGATATAATCACATCATTACATTCTCTGCATAATTAACAAATCCCCACTTGCCCCGCTACGCCTTCTGCGCTAAATATTTATCATGAAAAATAACAAGTTAATACTCGCCGTGCCAAAGGGGCGCATATTAGAAGAGCTTATGCCGCTTTTAAATGCGTGCGACATTATCCCCGAAGATGATTTCACAAATCCCCAAAGCCGCAAGCTGCAATTCACCACCAACCATAATAGCCTTGATATTATCCGTGTACGTGCCTTTGACGTTGCTACTTTTGTGGCTTACGGCGGAGCGCATATAGGCGTTGTTGGCAGTGACGCGATCGAGGAATTTAACTATTCCGAGATTTATGCCCCGCTCGACCTTGGCATAGGAAAATGCCATCTATCGGTTGCTATGCCGATAAAAGACGCGCAAAGCGACGACCCTAGAAAATGGAGTCACATCCGCGTAGCCACAAAATATCCATCCCTAACGGCGCGGCATTTCTCCAAGCGCGGCGTACAAACAGAGTGTATCAAGCTAAATGGCGCAATGGAGATTGCCCCCGCCCTTGGTTTGGCCAAACATATCGTTGACCTTGTATCGACAGGAAGCACTCTAAAAGCCAATAACATGGTTGAGGTTGAAAAGATACTAGACGTATCATCTAGGTTAATAGTAAACCGCTCTATC
>JAMONE010000204.1 GCA_027066695.1 Micavibrio sp.
GTGACACCACCGCATCAGGCGGCAATGCTAGCCTGATATCGCTTGGTGATATATAGAAAACCTTGTTTTTTTGCTCTTTCATGCTATGTATGTGTCGTAATTTATATTTCAGGAGCATAAAATGAAGATATTATTGATTGGATCAGGTGGTCGTGAGCATGCTTTAGCGTGGAAACTCGCTCAATCCGAAAGCTGCACAGAGCTATATTGCGCGCCAGGTAACGCTGGAATTGAAGATAGCGCAATTTGCGTTCCAATCAAAGTTGATCAAATAAAAGAGCTTGTCGCTTTTGCAAAAGAAAAAGCCATAGATTTAGTTGTTGTAGGCCCTGAAGGCCCACTTGTTGATGGGCTTGCCGATGCATTGAGCGCGGCAAATATTGATGTATTCGGCTCATCCGCAAAAGCAGCAGAACTTGAGGGTTCTAAAGGCTTTATGAAGGATTTATGCGCTAAATATAATATCCCTACAGCCAAATATGGCCGATTTACAGAGCTTGAGGAGGCGCGCAAATTCATTGAGGCTGCGGGCCTACCTATTGTTGTCAAAACAGACGGGCTTGCCGCTGGTAAAGGCGTTATAATTTGCGAAACGCAGGCACAAGCGATTGAGGCTGCGCGTGATATGCTTTCAGGTGATAGTTTCGGCTCTGCTGGCCTTGAAGTCGTGATCGAAGAATTTCTTGAAGGCGAGGAGGTAAGCTTTTTTGCTCTTGCAGATGGAAAAACTATACTCCCGCTAAGCTCTGCGCAAGATTATAAGCGTGTAGGTGATGGCGATACTGGCTTAAATACAGGCGGTATGGGCGCGTACAGCCCTGCACATTTCATGAATGATGATATAGAGCGTCAAATTATAGAAAATCTTATAGAGCCAACAATTGCTGGAATGGCAGCAGAAGGGCGGCCATTTACTGGTGTACTCTTTGCTGGAATAATGGTTAAAGACGGCGTTGCAACGCTGTTAGAGCATAACGTACGCTTTGGCGATCCCGAGTGTCAGGCTTTGATGATGCGAATGCAATGTGATTTAGCGCAAATTTTACTTGCTGGTGCGCAAGGGCGTTTAGACGAAGTGAAAGACCAGATCACTTGGCTGGATAAACCTGCTCTATGCGTTGTTATGGCTGCACAAGGATATCCAGCATCTTACAAAAAGAATACTATTATCAAGGGCTTAGGAAAGGCAAATGAGGTTGAAGATGCGTACGTGTTTCACGCAGGCACAGCTAAAGATGCTGATGGTAATATAGTTAGTGTTGGTGGACGTGTTTTAGGAGTAACAGCGATAGGCGCAACCATTGCCAAGGCGCAAGCAAATGCGTACGCATCGGTTGATTGTATCAATTGGCCGCAAGGTTTTTGTCGCCGTGATATAGGTTGGCGCGCCCTTAAAAGCGATAGCGAGGCGGCTTAGGGTCAAGGCCTAATGAACAACTCCGCCCCTTGGGGCAAGGTATCAGCATTTTGTCATTCCGACCAATCTCTTGGGAGTGGAGGAATCTATTATAATTTCAGATCCCTCGACTTCGTTCGAGATGACAAAAAAGATTAAATGAAAATATTACCCAAATCATCATTATTCAAATAACGCCATTCACCTTCGGGTAAATCACCAAGGATAAGGCCGCCAGTTTGAAAGCGGTGAAGCTCTATTACTTCATTTCCTACAGTCTCGAACATGCGCCTGATTTGGTGAAATCTTCCTTCGCTTAATATCATTATTCCGCTGCGGGAATTTTCGGGAGTCCATTGTGCGGACTTTAAGGGCTTATCATCTTTATCCATATAAAACTCGCCAGAGGAAAATAATTCGGCTTCATCGCCGTTTAAATCATCACGCAATGTTACATGGTAATGTTTTTTAGCGCAGGATTTAGGATGGATTATGCGGTGGAGTAAATCTCCGTCATCAGTAAAAAGCAATTGCCCTGTGCTGTATTTATCTAAACGCCCGATGCTTGAAAATGCAGGTTTACGAGCTTTCCAGCGATCAGGCATTAGATCATAAACTAAATCACCAGCATCTTTGTGAGAGCAAGTATAGCCCGCGGGCTTATTAAGCATAATTGTCATTGGGGATATGGGATCAATTATTTCGCCGTCAAGCTTGATTTGCATTATTGATATATCTACTGCAAAGGCTGGGTTGCGAATTATTTCACCATCAACCGACACCCACTCATTCTTGATAGCCATAGCCATTTCCTTGCGCCCGCCATAGCCTAAATTGGATAATAAACGCTCTAGTCGCATTGGTTTTGTTTTTTCTTTTCCCATGGATTTTGGTTTGTTTCTCTATAGTTGCTGGACATGCTCGCATGATTCATTCACTTATATATGCATGACAGATAAAAATACAGATGAACTTTTCCTGATTGACGGATCAGGTTTTATTTTTCGCGCATATTACGCCATGGCTTATTCTTCTCAAGCGGGTATGACTAACCCTGAGGGGCTTGAGGTCGGCGCGGTTTATGGCTATACAAATATGCTGCTGAAGATGCTGCGGGATTATCATGCGCCTTATATGGCGGTGATATTTGACGCAGCGCGGGTGAATTTTCGTAATGATATCTACTCCGAATATAAAGCTAATCGTGATGAAACACCTGATGATTTAAAGCCGCAATTCCCCTTAATCCGCGATGCCACGCGCGCATTTGATATGCCTGCGATTGAGCTTGCAGGCTATGAAGCCGATGATTTGATTGCCGCTTATACCAAGCTTGCCCGCGCTGCGGGTAAGAAAGTTGTGATTGTTTCCTCTGATAAAGATTTAATGCAGCTTGTGGGCGACGGCGTACGCATGCTTGATCCGATGAAGAGCAAATGGATTGGTGAAGAGCAGGTTATCGAGAAATTCGGTGTTACTCCTGATAAAGTGGTGGATGTGCAATCCTTGGCAGGCGATAGCGCGGATAATGTACCAGGAGTACCGGGGATTGGCGTAAAAACCGCGGCTACATTAATAAATGAATATGGCAGCCTTGAGGAATTATTAGAACGTGCGAGCGAGATTAAACAAAATAAACGCCGCGAGAAATTAATCGCTCATGCCGATGATGCTCGCATGTCAAAACGCCTCGTTAGGCTGGATGAAAACGCTCCTGTGCCTGTAGCATTAACTGATTTAAAAACCCATAACCCCGATAAGCCTGCGCTTATGGAATTTTTGCAAATACATGGTTTTAATTCGATTATTAAGCGGTTATCAAGTAATGGCATCTCCGTGAAAACGGAGGGATCTAAGCAAGCTAAAGCCCCCCTCTTTCGAGGGGATGCTATGGAAGAAGCTCTACCACCTGCATCAGAAAATAAATATACGCTGATTAATGACGTAAAAACCCTTAAAAGATGGCTTGATGAAGCGATGCATGAGGGAGTTTTAGCAATTGATACAGAAACCACCAGCCTTACCCCTGCCAAAGCCAAGCTTGTTGGTATTTCTATTGCATCTAAAATCGGTAGGGCGGCTTATATTCCCCTTGCTCATGTGCAAGAAACCGATTTATTTGGCAGTGTGAGCGGTGATGCTACGCCGCAGATGGATAAGAGCAAAGCTATAGCCCTTCTTAAACCAATATTAGAAGATAAATCTGTTCTTAAAATCGGGCATAATATGAAATATGACTGGCAGATGTTCGCTAAGGAAGGCATTCATATATCCCCTTGTGATGATACAATGCTGATATCATATGTGCTAGACGGGGCGAGCCACAGTCATTCTATGGATAATTTATCAGCTCAATATTGCGATCATACGCCGATAAAGTTCGAGGAAGTTGCTGGCAAAGGGAAGTCACAAGTTACCTTCGACAAAGTAGCTATTAGTGACGCGCTAACTTATGCGGCTGAGGATGCGGAAATTACTTTGCGCCTTCATAAAATACTTAAACCCCGCCTTGCAGCCGAAAAAATGACAAGCGTTTATGAAACTATCGAACGCCCGCTTATCCCCGTGATAGGACAGATGGAGCTTGATGGTATTAAAGTTGATCCTATAGTCCTTAAAAATATGAGTCAGGAATTTGGCAAGCAGTTAGCTGTGCTAGAAAAAGAAATTTATGCGCTTGCGGGTCGTGAATTTAATGTGGCTTCGCCTAAACAAGTGGGTGAAATCTTATTTGATGAAATGGGCTTGAAAGGTGGTAAGAAAACCAAGGCAGGGGCTTATTCGACTTCGGTTGATGTACTTGAAAAGCTTAGCCTTGAGGGGCATGAAATTGTTACTAAAATCCTTGAATATCGCGGACTTGCCAAGCTGAAATCCACCTATACGGATGCGCTGCAAGATGAAATTAACCCTGATACTCTCAGAGTCCATACCTCTTATAATATGGTGGGAACAAGTACAGGGCGGCTTTCCTCGTCTAATCCGAATTTGCAAAATATCCCTATTCGCACGATTGAGGGGCGTAAAATCCGTGAGGCATTTATTGCTAAAGAAGGTTACAGCCTTGTTTCTGTTGATTATAGCCAAGTGGAATTACGCTTGGCGGCTGAAATCGCGGATGTTTCAGCATTAAAAGATGCATTTAAAAATGGCGAGGATATTCACGCCCTTACGGCTTCGCGAGTATTTGATGTGCCGCTGGATCAAGTAACACCTGAAATACGCAGGCAAGCCAAGGCGGTTAATTTTGGCATTATATACGGCATATCAGGCTTTGGCCTTGCGAAACAGCTTGGTTGCTCTGTTGGGGAAGCGGGCAGCTTTATTAAGCGTTACCTCGCTCGCTTTCATGAAATCCAAGATTATATGGAGCGCACAAAGGAAGAAGCCAAGGATAATGGCTTTGTTCGCACTTTATATGGACGAAAATGCTTTATTCCCGGAATTAATGATAAAATGCGTATGCGCGCAGCCCAGCGTCAAGCTATTAACGCGCCTTTGCAAGGAACAGCCGCCGATATAATGAAAATTGCGATGGCAAGAATGCCCAAAGCTCTCATAGAAGAGAAATTATCAGCAAAAATGCTGCTGCAAGTCCATGATGAGCTAATTTTTGAAGTTTTAGACGAAGAAATTGATAAAACTGTAAAAATTATTAAAGAAACAATGGAAAGCTCGTTTAAAATCAACGATGTAGCTATATCAGTACCACTTGATGCTGAAAGCGGCATTGGTGCAAATTGGGCAACTGCTCACTAATAAAATTGCTAAAAACCTAACCTAAAGAATAAATTCTGCATAATAATGCATTATTTATGTATTTTTATGTTGACACTGCTTTGCATATAGATGTATAACCTTTTCATAACTTAGTTTTGTTCTTCCCCACACACATTAGGGCAAAGCAAGTTAACAGAATTAACATTTGAACCCACACACTTCAGATGTTTACACAGTTCCCCACACACGGAAAGTTGAGGCCGTTCTTTGTTTTTACAAAGGGCGGTCTCGCTGTGTGCTGTGATATAATGATTCGAATTAATCTAGGGCATAGGCCATAAAACACTTTATTTCTATGACTAACTCGTGTTAAATCCTTTCCATGACACATGATATACAAAATTTAAAGACAGAAATCTCGAATGAGATTGAAGCAGCAAGTGATTTAAAAACACTTGATGATATGCGTATTACGGTTCTTGGCAAAAAAGGGCGTATTACTGCATTAATGAAAACACTAGGTCAAATGGATGCGGGGGAGCGTAAAACCAAGGGGCAAGCTCTTAATACTTTGAAAAACGAGATTACAGATCTTATAAAACATCAAGAGACAGCACTTAAAAAGCAAGCACTTGATGCTCGGCTTGCTAATGAGACTATCGATGTAACCTTATCACCTCGCCACCAAGAAAAAGGCCATATCCATCCTATATCCCAAACAATAGAAGAGCTAACTGCTATCTTTGCGGATATGGGTTTTTGCGTTGCCGAAGGCCCTGACATTGAGGATGATTTTTATAATTTTACTGCTCTTAACTTTCCACCCGGTCATCCTGCGCGCGAAATGCAAGATACATTTTTCTTGCCAGATGATGAAAAGGCGCAAGGTGAGCATATTAAAAAGCTTTTGCGTACACAAACATCATCTATTCAAATTCGTCATATGCAATCAAATAAGCCACCGCATAAAATTATATGTTTCGGACGCACTTATCGCTCTGACTATGATATGACGCATACACCGATGTTCCACCAAATGGAGGGGCTTATGATTGATAAAGCGACACATATGGGTCATCTTAAAGGATGCTTGATGGATTTTGTTCGTGCATTTTTCGATATTGATGAGCTGCCTATGCAATTTCGACCATCATTCTTTCCATTTGTTGAACCAGGTGCAGAAATGGATATTGGCTGTACGCGCAAGGGCGGCGGCTTGAAAATCGAGGCTAATAAAGATGGTTCTGTTGATGGCTGGCTAGAAATTCTTGGCTGCGGCATGGTTCACCCTAATGTTCTTAAAAATTGCGGTTTAGATCCTGAAGAATACCAAGGCTTTGCTTTCGGTATGGGAATTGAGCGTATGGCAATGCTTAAATATGGTATACCTGATTTACGTACATTCTATGAAAGTGACGTACGCTGGTTAGATCATTACGGCTTTGATCCGCTAGATCGCCCAAATAACGCTACTGGAGTTAAATCTTGATCCATATAGCTGTACGTCCATTAAAATTTGATGATTTTGCAAAATGGCTACCTCTTTGGGATGGAAATAATATGGGCGAGCGTAACCAAGCGGTCACAACCGAGACTTGGTCACGTATTACAAATTCGAATAACACACAAGTAAATGGTCTATGCGCCGAAAAAAATGGCAAAATCATTGGCATTGTTCACTATATTTTACACCCGACAACGGGGCAAATAAACCCTGTTTGCTATATGCAAGACGTATATGTTGAGCCTGAGCATCGCCGTAAAGGCATAGGTAAACGCCTTGTTGAAGAAGTTACAAAGATCGCCACCAAGGAGAAATGGGCGCGTATGTATTGGCTTACCCAATCGGATAATGAGAATGCCAAAGCCATGTATGAGAATTTCGGAATAAAGCTGGAC
>JAMONE010000205.1 GCA_027066695.1 Micavibrio sp.
AGGGCTTGCAGAAATGCTTAAAGGCGGAGTTATAATGGATGTTGTAACTGCCGAGCAAGCCAAAATTGCCGAAGGCGCGGGCGCGATTGCCGTGATGGCGTTAGAGCGCGTTCCCTCTGATATCCGTAAAGATGGCGGTGTTGCTCGTATGAGTCCTCCTGCTCTAATCGAAGAGATCATGGCTGTATCGTCTATTCCTGTTATGGCGAAATGCCGCATCGGTCACTTTGCCGAGGCGCAATTGCTAGAATCTATTGGCGTTGATTATATTGATGAATCCGAAGTGCTAACCCCTGCCGATGAAGAATATCATATCAATAAGCATGACTATAAAGTGCCGTTCGTTTGCGGCGCGAAAAACCTTGGTGAAGCTTTGCGCCGTATTGGTGAGGGCGCAGCGTTGATGCGCACAAAAGGCGAGCCAGGCACTGGCAATATAGTCGAAGCCGTGCGCCATATGCGCCGCATAAACGCCGAGATCAAACATGTTTGTAATGCAGATACCGCAGAGCTTATGACCATTGCACGCGATATGGGCGCACCGTTCGAGCTGCTACAACTTGTTCGTAAAGAGGGCAAACTCCCTGTTCCAAATTTTGCCGCTGGTGGAATTGCTACTCCTGCGGATGCTGCTTTATGTATGCAGCTTGGCGCGGAAACTGTATTTGTTGGCTCAGGCATATTCAAATCAGACAATCCCGATAAATTCGCCAAAGCTATCGTTAAAGCCACCGCGCATTTCGATGATCCTGCCATTGTTTTGGAAGCATCCAAAGAGCTTGGCGGCGTTGCCATGCGCGGCACAGAAATCAGCGAAATCGATGAGCCGATGTTAATGGCTAATCGCGGTTGGTGATAGTCTTCATAATTTATCTTATTACTTCGTTACTGCGCCCCTTACGTATATAAAATACGCGGCGTGGCTTGTGCCTTGTACTAAAATAAATTCTTTTGACTATAATATAAGGATAGTAAGTGTCAAATAAACCAATCATAGGCGTATTAGCCCTGCAAGGGGCAGTGGAGTTGCATAAAGATTATTTTAATGATATATCTTCTGTAAATTATTGATGGAGTATAATATTATGAGTAAAATTAGCGAGTCTTTTTCTAGTATTTTAAAGGGGTATGCCTACGAAATACCTGCTGGAATTTCTGACAAAGTTACTAAAATTATGGAAGATTCTGCCCATATATTAAACGGTGCAAGGAATAAAAATGCAGATGAAGACATAGCTAGATATGAAGATCTTATTCAAGAAAATCCTACAAATCCATATCCTTATTTACTTTTAGCATCTACCTTAGAAGCTATAGATGAAAATGATAAAGCTTTGGAATATTACGAATTGTCTTCTCGTTTCGTTCAAGATCCTATAGAGAAGGGATATATTTTGGAAAGACAGGGTGCTTGCGCACGTAAAGTAGAGGGAGCTAATGATATTCTTATACAAGCAAAAGCCATGCATACTTATTTAACTCCACAACAGTAATATGAAACAAAAACCAATCATAGGTGTATTAGCCCTGCAAGGGGCGGTGGAGTTGCATAAAGCTCATATCGAGGCTTGCGGAGCTTCATTCATCGCGGTTAAAACGCCTGCTCAATTCGCATCTGTTGACGCATTTATCCTTCCTGGCGGCGAGAGTACTACCATGCTTAAACTTATCGAGCGTTTTAATCTTTGGGATGTCTTGGTCGAGCAATTCAGCAAAAAACCCGTATGGGGGATTTGTGCAGGCTCTATATTAATGGCGCAAAGCGTTACTAATCCGACGCAAAAATCATTCGGACTTCTTCCCATTACTATCCAGCGCAACGGCTATGGCAGGCAGCTTGAGAGTCATCATGCACAAATTCAGGGTTATGAAGTATCTTTCATCCGCGCCCCCGTAATTACAAAACTCGACGATAACGTTGAAATTCTGGCTGAATATGACGCTACGCCAGTCTGGGTGCAGACAGGCAATAAAATTGCTTCAACCTTCCATCCCGAGCTAACAAAACAATATCCCTCACCAATGCATAAGTATTTTGTTGATTTGGTGAAGAAAAACGCCTAAAACTGCCTCCATGATAAAATATATCTCAACGCGCGGCGCTCTTTCATCAAAAAACACGCCACAAACATTCGAACAAGTCCTGCTTAGCGGGCTTGCGCCTGATGGCGGGCTTTATGTGCCTGAAACATTCCCGCAAATTGATTTGGCTAGCCTTAAGGGTAAATCCTACGAGGAAATCGCAGAAATAGTGATGTATCCATTTGTTGAAGGCTCTATCGAACGTGGGGACTTCAAGCAGATAATCAAGGAAACCTACGCTACTTTCCGCCATGAAGATGTAACGCCGCTTCACCATTTAGAAAATTATATGGATGGTAATATCTATATTATGGAGCAATTTCACGGCCCTACAATCGCATTTAAAGACGTAGCATTACAGCTTCTCGGGCGTTTGTTCGATCATGTTCTGAAAAAACGTGACGAGCGCGTAACTATTGTTGGTGCGACCTCGGGCGATACAGGATCAGCCGCGATAGAAGGGTGCAAATCATGCGATAATATCGACATATTTATCCTACATCCTAAGGGCAGAGTATCAGACGTTCAGCGCAAGCAAATGACCACTGTGAATGCGCCAAATGTCCATAATATAGCGATCGAAGGAATGTTTGATGATTGTCAGAACATGGTTAAGGCTATGTTTAATGATGAGCAGTTCAGAAGCAGTGTTAACCTCTCAGCCGTAAATTCTATTAATTGGGCGCGGATTATGGCGCAGATTGTTTATTATTTTGCGACGGCCATAAAACTTGGCGCACCTGAAAAAGATGTATCCTTTGTCGTGCCGACTGGTAATTTTGGCAATGTATTTGCTGCTTATTGTGCGCGTAATATGGGATTGCCGATCAAAAATCTTTGTATCTCTACAAATAAAAATGACATTCTGACTCGCTTTTTCGAGAGCGGCTCTATGACGCTTGGCGATGCTTATTCAACAATAACGCCATCTATGGATATTCAGATTTCCAGTAATTTTGAGCGATATTTGTTTGATCTGCTAGGGCGGGATGCTAAAAAATTATCCGAAGCTATGAATGAGTTTAAAGAAACTGGTAATATTACGCTCGGCGGTGATCTTCTTGAAAAAGCACGTGAGCAATTTACAGCCAGCCGTGCGACAGACGCGCAAACGCTTGCCTTTATTAAGGAATGCCATGATGCTACAGGCTATATTCTTGATCCGCATACGGCAGTTGGCATGGCAGGAGCAAAGCAGCTAGCCGCTAAGACTGACGGCGCAGTTGTGCTGCTAGCCACCGCTCACCCTGCGAAATTCCCTGATGCGGTTGAAAAAGCCATAGGCCTGCGTCCGCCTCTACCCGCTCATTTATCAGACCTAATGTCGCGCGAAGAATTCATGAGCGAGCAGTCAAATGATCTGAAGCTTGTGCAAGATTTTGTGTTGGAGCATACGCGGGTTTGAAATATTTCATAGATAACACGGTCTTGTCCGCATGATCCACAAGATGCCTGAACCGCAGAGTCGAGGAAAATATTATTGTTATGACTCTGTACGGTAATTCGGAGCTTCGCGGGTGATTGTTACGTCATGAACGTGGGATTCCTTAAAGCCTGCGCCAGTCATGCGGATAAATTCTGTATTTTCACGCATATCTTGAATAGTAGTAGAGCCAGTATAGCCCATAGAAGCGCGTAAGCCGCCAACCATTTGATGAATTACATTAGAAATAGACCCTTTATAAGGAACGCGCCCTTCAATGCCCTCGGGTACTAGTTTATTGCTTTGATTGACGTTGCCTTGGAAATAACGATCAGCCGAGCCTTTAACCATTGCCCCGACGCTTCCCATACCGCGATATGATTTGTAAGAACGGCCTTGATACAATATCACCTCACCTGGAGCTTCGTCTGTTCCTGCAAATATTCCGCCCATCATGGCTGCGCTTGCACCTGCGGCGATTGCCTTGGCAAAATCACCTGAATATTTAATACCGCCATCCGCAATAACAGGAATGCCCTTTTTATCACATACCGCAACAACATCCATAATAGCAGTAAGCTGCGGTACGCCAACGCCTGCGACAATGCGCGTTGTGCAAATAGAACCTGGACCAATACCAACTTTAACTGAATTTGCCCCCGCTTGAATAAGTGCAAGCGCGGCTGCGCCAGTTGCAACATTACCTGCCATAATTTGAAGGTCTTTATTCTCACGGCGAATTTGCGCAACCGTGTCAAGAACGGCTCTTGAGTGGCCATGGGCGGTATCTACCACTACTACGTCCAGTCCAGCTTCGGCCAAAGCGGCGGCACGCTGAATCCCATTAACATCGCCAGTACCAACCGCAGCCCCAGCGCGCAGGCGATCACCAGAGTCTTTAGTGGCATTAGGAAACAGCTTGGACTTTTCAATATCCTTAACCGTCATCAAGCCAATGCAGTTATTTGCATCATCAACAATAAGTAATTTTTCAATGCGATGTTTATGAAGTAATTTTTTTGCTTCTTCTTTGGAGATATCCGCTGTGACTTTCACAAGATTTTCATGCGTCATCAATTCTTTAACGGGTTGATCTGGATTTTCTGCAAAACGCACATCGCGATTTGTTAAAATACCAACCAACAAGCCGCTTTTTTCTGTAACAGGAATACCCGATATTTTATATTTATGCATAAGCTTAAGCGCAGCTTCCAATGTCTGCTCAGGGCGGATAGTTATGGGATCAAGCACCATTGCAGATTCAAAACGCTTTACCTTACGAACCATTTTAGCTTGCTCTTCGATCTCCATATTTCGGTGCATAATACCAAGGCCGCCATTTTGCGCCATAGCTATCGCCATTTCTACGCTGGTAACAGTATCCATAGCAGCAGAAAGAATTGGAATATTAAGTGTAATATCTTGCGTTAGCCTAGTAGAGGTATCAACCTGATTAGGCTGGATTTCAGATGCTCCAGGGACTAATAGCACATCATCAAAAGTCAGTGCTTCGCGAATTTTTGTGGAATCTTTAGTACGAGCCATAATGCAAATCTCCAATACCTAATATATGAACGAAATTTGCAAGTGAGTTATAGCGTATTTTTTATAAAAGTAAAGTTTGAAAAGCTTAAATAATTAAAAACTATATAAAATTACTACATAAAGTAAGAGTTTCTTATTGTTTTACGTATATTATTGAGGCTATGGCTATGAAAAACAAAGGCCGTGAAAAATAAACGATCAAGTAAAATGGAAAAATAAAATGATACCACGCAGCAATATAGCTAGCATGTATGTAAGAATAACGGGCGAAAGCTCGCTTCTTTACATGGCGCAAAGCAATTTACTTGCTAATTTAGATCGCATCAGCAAAGTTAGAACTCACACATTCATATCGAATAATGCCCAAACAGAATTTGGAATTAGCAGGAATTTCGGGCATGAAAGACATTATAGCTGGGAAGACACTATTATTGACTGCCGTAATAATCCAACTTTAATTAATAGTGAAATTTTAAAAGAATTTGATGAAATAATTTCTGAAAATATGCGTTTTCAACGTTTTAAAACCAATATAGAAGAAAAAATGGGCGGCTTTATCGAAGTAAAGCCATTTTACAGCATATTATTTGGTGAAGAAAATATGCGCTATAATATCAAACGCTCGTCAAAGATAGAGGATTTCGACATTATCCGCGTCGGCATTAAATTATGTGCCGATAGTGATGAAATATTCAAGCAAGGAATCAAAATTTTGCATGCGCATGAAAACCCCTTCAATATCAGAAAACCTTTAATACATGCGTAAGCCTTTAATCTTTTTCGGGTTAATTCCTCGCCCCTTGGCACGTTTTGTCATTGCGACCCTCGTGGAAACGGGGGGAAGCAATCTAGATTGCCGCGTAGCTACGCTTCCTCATGATGACAAATATAGTAACTTAAATTAGAAATCACACAATGTCATTTCGAACGATTGTGTAGCAAGAGGAGAAATCTTATCAAGTGGCAATATGCAAGATCTCTCCACTAGAGTGTTCGAGATGACAAGTACTGCCATATTCTTAATTGATCCTTCTATATGGTGTCAATTATACCATGCGTAAGCCCCCTCTAATTTTCAGCCGCCAATGTAGCGAAAGATTCCCAAAAATTATGGCGGCGCGGTATTAATTCTTCACATGTATAATTCTTGGCTTTTTTGAAATTATCCTGCGCGGCTTTTAATCTATTATCCTTATCCATTAGCAATATTATATGATCGGCAAGCTCTTGGCTGTCCTTACATTCATGAATAAATTCCTCCGTTAACAGCTCACTAGCTCCGCCCGCATCGGACGCTAAAGCTGGGCAAGCGCGGCTCATTGCCTCGATTAATGAACGCGGCAAGCCCTCATGAAGGCTTGGTTGCAAATATATATCTATATCATCAAGCCATTTCAAAACATCCCTGCCCCGCGCAATTGTGCCGCAGAACTCTATTTTTCCATCTAGGTTATAGCTACGAATTAAGCCTTGCCATTGCGCGGCGAAGCCTTGCCCTAAAACTTTCAAACGAAAATCAGGTAAGTTTTTATCAGGATTTTCTTGTGCATATTTATTAACAATTTCCAACGCCTCCAGCGCGATATCCAGCCCCTTTAAGCCGCTACCGAAATTTCCGATTAATCCCATATTTATATTTACAGGTGAGAGCGTATTTTGGATGCGCTCTAACTTCTCGCTAAGCACGTATTCGGGCGGCGTAGCGATCTCCACATTAGAGGCATATGCCGATATACCTTTTGTTGGATAACGCTCTTGCAGGAAGCTTTCAGTTACGTATATAACAGCGTCCGCATGAGCAACCATATATTGTGCGCGGCGGAATTTGAGCGGTGCGTAGATTTTGCTAAACAGGCTGCTTTTCGAAAATTCCTTGTTATAGGCACAGCCGCACATCTCAATCGCATAGGGCTTACCGCATTTGCGTGCAGCCTTTGCCGCCAT
>JAMONE010000206.1 GCA_027066695.1 Micavibrio sp.
CTCATGCGCTCTAACAGCGCAATCGCTATGGCATCACCAAACGCTATCATCATTGTTGTTGATGTCGTTGGCGCAAGGCCGTTAGGGCAAACTTCCCCGACTTTTGGCATTATCAAACGAATGTCAGAATGTTTTGCCAATGTTGAGCTAGCATTACTGGTCATCGCAATTAATGTAATATTATAACGCCTTGTATAGTGAATAAGATCGGATAGCTCAGAGTTCTCACCAGAATTAGACAGCATAAGCACCACATCATTTTGAGTAATCATACCCATATCACCATGGCTTGCCTCACCGGGATGCACGAAATAGGCCGGCGTTCCCGTGGAAGCCATAGTCGCCGCAATCTTTCGCGCTACATGCCCGCTTTTACCAATGCCAGCAATAATAAAGCGGCCAGATATTTCTTTGGATTGCTTCATTTCATGAACGACATCAATAGCTTTATGAAATTCTTCGTCTATCGCCTGCGCAAGTGCATTTAACGCTTTAGCTTCTGCGGTTAGAACATGAATTGCAGAATTTATGTCTGTTTGTGCCTGTGTCATATTTATTTAACCTTAATGCTCGAAAATATCATCTGGCCAACCAGCTAAATCAAGATCAGTGCGCACCTGCATGAAGTCAAAACAGCTCTGCGCCAGTGAAAATCGCCCTTCACGCTCCAGCATTTTATCCAGTGTAACCTTTAATCTATGTAAGTAATAAACATCGCTAGCAGCATAATTTAGTTGCTCACCGCTAAGCTCTTGCGCCCCCCAATCAGAAGATTGACATTGCTTACTTATATCAACGCCGATTAGCTCCTTACATAAATTTTTCAGACCATGGCGATCCGTATAGGTGCGCGCAAGTTTAGACGCAATTTTTGTGCAATAAATATTAGGGCAATTAACGCCAAGATATTTTCTTATAATAGCAACATCAAACCGCGCAAAATGAAATAGTTTCATAATATCAGGATTAGAAATCAGCTTTTTTAAATTCGGCGCATCATAAGAGCTATCAAGCATTTGCACTAAATGCGCAGAGCCATCGCCACTTGATAATTGCACAAGGCATAGACGATCCCGACCATATTGAAGCCCCATGGCCTCTGTATCAATTGCGACAATATTTCCTAAGTCCAAATCATCAGGTAAATCATTCTTATGCAGTGTAATGCTCATTTTAAATCCTATTTATTTCAAAATTACTTTCAGTGTTATAATTCTTGATGTATCCTAGAAGTATATTGCTTGTCAAACAAGGATAAAGCTATTGCTTTGGCATTATTAGCTTTTTTTTAATGATTTTATTGTCATTATGATTGTTGGAACGATTTTATATATAGCTTAGAATAAGGCATGAACATGAAAATATTGGTTATTGATAGAGAAGACATTACAGCCCAACTTATGAGTAACCGCTTAGAGCCTCTTGGGCATAAGATAACTTTAGAGGCGATTAAGAATGACGCTGTTGACTTATTATCTTCAGAGCATCACGACATTGTATTTGTTGATCCTGCGCCATTAACCAGTGCGCGTCCGCTTATATTAAATTTACGGCGCTCTACAGGGCATTATCCTTATATTGTGCAACTTGGCCATGATATAAAACAGGTTGAAGCCATACAATCTGGCGCAAATACTTCAATATCCAAGCCCATCGATCCAGATCTATTGGACACAACAATTGATAATGCAAAATATTTAATTTCATTAATAAACCGCATTGGTGATGAACGCGAAGACTTCCCAAGTGCTGGTGGTATTATCTCCAAATCTGCTTTTAATCAATTATTTCTTTCAGCCATTGATCGTGCAGATAGATATGGTGAGCGAACATTTATTGTGTTTATAGGAATTGCAAATTATCAAGATATATACGAATCAGAAGGCGCGTCTGCTGCTGACTACACTGTGGCTAAACTCTCCAAATTCCTTGGACGATTACGCAGGCAATCAGATATTATCGCGCAAACAGCAAAATATGAATATGCCTTATTGCTGCAAAGACCCATTTACGAGACAGAGCCAAATGAAGCAGCAAATCGTTTTGCCGAAGCAATAAACGAATTCGATGACTTATTTGGTACGGATGGGATCATGCCTAAGGTGGAGGTCAAACTCATTGACCTTCCTGTTGGCTCTCGCATAATAGAACACAGCATCACGCGATAATATTTGAGAATATTTAATTCTAAAATTCTGTATAGCATTATGCATGTTTTCGCTTGATCTTTATCTCTAACCGTTCTATCCAAAATGGTAGACATTTTTATTTTAGCACCAAATGGAGAAATTTATGGTTCTTGCAACAAATCTAGGATTCCCGCGCATAGGTGATATGCGCCAACTAAAAAAAGCAGTTGAAAGCTATTGGAAGGGCAAAAGCTCTGCCGAGGAGCTTTTAAGCACGGGTAAAAACTTGCGAGCCCATAACTGGAAATTGCAAAAAGATGCGGGTCTGGATCATATTCCTTCCAATGATTTTGCTTATTACGATCAAATGTTAGACATGATCGCAACATTAGGTCTTGTGCCAAAACGTTATAACTGGGACGGCACAAATGTTGATCTTGATACGTATTTTGCTATGGCACGTGGCGCGCAAAAAGACGGCGTGGATGTAACCGCGATGGAGATGACCAAGTGGTATGACACCAATTATCACTATCTTGTACCTGAATTTGAAGAAGGTATGAGCGCGAAGCTTTCAAGCGCAAAAATATTCGATCACTATGAAGAAGCAAAAGCGTTAGGCATTGATACGCGCCCTGTTTTAATCGGGCCAGTAACATTTGTTTCATCAGGCAAGCCGCGTTATGATGGTTTTAATTTTGCTGCTACAGTTGAGAATTTGCTTCCTGTTTATGAGGAAATCCTGACTAAACTTGCACAGGCGGGAGCTAGCTGGGTTCAAATTGACGAGCCAGCCCTTGTGATGGACGTAAATGACGAGCAACGCGCAGCATATAAAAATGCTTACGCAAAGCTTGCGAAAGTTGCGGGAATTAAAATATTGCTTACGACTTATTTTGGCGAGTTGCGCGATAATATGGACTTGGCATTCTCACTTCCTGTTGCGGGCGTTCACCTTGATTTATCAAACCGCGCGCCGCATCAATATAAAGATGCTATTGCAATTATCCCTGAAAATATGGTGCTTTCGCTTGGCGTTGTTGATGGTCGTAATATCTGGAAAAATAACATTCGTAATTCACTAAATATTGCTGAATTTGTTGAAGGCCATATAGGTAAAGATCGCATTATGATTGCGCCTAGCAGCTCATTGCTGCACTCACCTGTTGATTTAGACAGCGAGAATGCCCTTGATGATAAAGTTAAAAGCTGGATGGCTTATGCAACTCAAAAAGTTTCTGAAATTGCTGTAATCGCAAAAGGCGCACAGCAAGGTCGCGATGCTATCGCAAACGAAGTTGAAGCAAGTGACGCTGTTCAAGAAGACAGGCGCACATCCAAACGCATTCATAATGATGCGGTTAAAGAGCGCGTAGCAAATATCACACCTGAAATGACTAGCCGTAAATCTCCATTTGCGGTGCGTCAAAAAGTGCAGCAATCCGCGCTTAATCTACCGCTTTATCCTACTACTTCTATCGGATCATTTCCGCAGACTAAAGTAATCCGTAAGGCTCGCGCTGATTTTAAAAAAGGCAGAATTGATGAGGCTGAATACACCGAAACTATGCAAGCTGAAATCCGTTTAGTTGTTGATTTCCAACATGATGCAGGCATTGACGTGCTTGTCCATGGTGAGCCAGAGCGTAATGATATGGTGGAATATTTCGGTGAACAGCTTGAGGGCTTTGCGTTCTCTAAATTCGGCTGGGTACAATCATATGGCACGCGCTGCGTTAAGCCGCCGATCATTTATGGTGATGTGTCGCGCCCTAACCCTATGACGGTTGAGTGGTCAAAATATGCACAATCCCAAACTGACAAAATCATGAAGGGTATGCTTACAGGGCCTATCACTATTTTGCAGTGGTCTTTTGTTCGTGATGATCAGCCACGCGCAGCTACGTCAAAGCAAATCGCTTTTGCTATTCGTGATGAAGTTGCAGATCTTGAAAGCGCAGGTATTCGCATGATCCAAATCGACGAAGCAGCTTTCCGTGAAGGTTTGCCACTTCGTAAATCAGATTGGAAGCAATATCTTGATGATGCGGTTGAAGATTTCCGCATTACATCATGCTGCGTTGATGATGCTACGCAGATACATACTCATATGTGCTATTCAGAGTTCAATGACGTGATTGAAGAAGTTGCGGCAATGGACGCGGATGTGATTTCTATCGAAACTTCACGCTCGCAAATGGAGTTATTGGAGGCATTTGTTGCGTTCAAATATCCTAATGAGATCGGCCCAGGTGTTTATGATATCCATAGTCCGCGCGTGCCAACAACTCAGGAAATGGTTGATCTGCTTGAAAAAGCCAAGGAAAATCTTGATGAGCGTCAAATCTGGGTTAATCCTGATTGCGGCCTTAAAACTCGCGGCTGGGCAGAAGTTAAGCCTGCACTTAACAACATGGTGGAAGCCGCAAAAATTATGCGCTCTAAAGCCAAAGCCAGTGCGGCAGCTTAGGGAGCTTTCATCATTCAAAATGGGTCGTTGTCAAATTTCACCTTACATATGAAAAATACGCGACGACTCATTTTCCTAGCCCATTTCAAATGCTGTTTGCTCTCGGGTTAGTGGCACTTATAGTGGTTTTTTCGTCATACCAGCGCAGATATTATGGTTAGGTTGCCACGTTGTCAAAGCTCCTTGTTATGATTATTTTTTTTAAAGTTTCTATAGAATTCATTATTAAGGTAGCTTAATATGTATTTAATATCTCCGAACTTTTGATGCCTAAGTCAAAATAGATATGGTTTAAAAGTCGGGGTCATGAATGGAAACATCATGGCCTTCCGTGTTTGAAAAGGAGCTTTAAATTGAGTAATGAGACTGTTATAGCAGACCAATTTGGTCGTCGCTTTCCGTATTTGCGCTTATCTATTACAGATATTTGCAATTTTCGCTGTTCCTATTGTTTGCCCGATGGTTATAAGAAAACTAAAGCGGATAGTTTTTTAAATGCACAAGAAATTATTCGCTTGGCCAGAGCTTTTGCGGCACTTGGTACTTGGAAGATTCGTCTTACTGGCGGCGAGCCTACAGTGCGCAGTGATTTTCTTGATATAGCTAGCGGGATTAATGAAATTTCGGGAATTAAAAAGCTTGCTTTTACCACAAATGGTTATCGCCTTACCGAGCGTGCGGGCAGTTATTACGATGCTGGTTTGCGGGCGATAAATATAAGCGTCGATTCGCTTAAATCTGATAGCTTTAAACAAATCACAGGCCATGATTATTTAGAAAATATTATGGATGGGATAGATGCTTGTTTTGACGCTGGCTTTGAGAATGTAAAGCTTAATACTGTGCTGCTTAAAGGTTTAAACGATGGTGAGCTGGATAGCTTTATTGATTTTGTGGCAGATAAACCAATATCCTTGCGCTTTATCGAATTGATGCAAACGCGTGATAATATAGATTACTTTAAAGCCCATCATTTAGCAGGTGCGGCTGTAACGGAGAAGCTTTTGAGCCGAGGTTGGTCTCAAAAACCGCGGATAACCGGCGCGGGGCCAGCTATTGAATTTGCTAATAAGGATAGTCAGGGCACTATCGGTTTAATCGCACCTTACTCCAAAGATTTCTGCGCTAGCTGTAATCGCTTGCGCGTTTCGGCTAAGGGGGCGTTGCATCTTTGTTTATTTGGTGAGGGTGGCTATGATTTGCGCAAATATTTACAAAGCGATGATCAATGCGAGGAGCTGCAAAATAAAATCATTAGCTTGATGGATTTCAAAAAATCAGCACATTTCTTACATGACGGTAATTCAGGCGTTAGAGAGCATCTAGCGAGTATAGGAGGATAGCAAATGTCGAAAGAGCAAATAGAATTTCCAACGGCGGATAAAACATACTTCAAAATGATAGATGTGGGGCGTAAGCGTCCTACTCGTCGTCGCGCGGTGGCGGTTGGCTCTATTACTATGGGCGCGGAGGCTTATTCAAGGATTAAGGGTGGGACGCTGCCTAAAGGTGATGTGCTTGCGCTAGCCGAGGCGGCGGGGATTATGGGGGCGAAGAAAACGCCTGAAATTATCCCGATGTGTCATACTTTGCCGATGGATCAGGTGACAATTCACTGCGCCCTTAATGATGATGAGCAAAGCGTTAGCGTTTATTGTCAGGCCGCCGCTTATGCCAAAACAGGGGTCGAGATGGAGGCTCTTGCTGGCGTTAATATTGCGCTGCTTACTATTTGGGATTTAACCAAGGGCGTTGATCCAAACTTATCCATTGGTGATATTAAGCTGCTGGTTAAAACTGGCGGGAAGAGCGGGCTTTGGGTTAATCCTGAAGGTATTCCTGATTGGCTGGAAGAGCAGCTCCCGTCTGAAAATTCTCTGCAAGGCATGAGCGCAGGGGTTTTGGTGATGAGTGATCGCGCTTCTTCTGGTGATTATGAAGATGTATCGGGCAAGGTGCTTGTCGATATTCTTGAGAATGCGGGAGCCAAGCTTATTGATTATAGTGTTATCCCTGATAATGCAGAGGAAATAGCCGATAATTTGCGCCGTATTTGCATCGATCATCAACCCGAATTACTAATCACATCAGGTGGAACAGGGCCAGGCCCGCGCGATGTAACGCCAGAGGTTTTGGCCAAGGTTTGTGATCGTATGTTAGATGGGCTGGGTGATTATATGCGATCCGAGAGTTTGCATTTCACCGACACGGCTTGGCTATCAAGGATGAGCGCGGGGATGTGCGGCAATACGCTTATCATCGCATTTCCAGGTAGTCCGAACGCGGTTAAAGAATGCTGGGAGATTATCTCTCCCTTTATCGGCGGCGCGCTAGGTAAGATCAAAAAGCAGGGCTT
>JAMONE010000207.1 GCA_027066695.1 Micavibrio sp.
CCCTATAGAAAAAACATTTGGGGCAATGAAAAAACTAAGAAGATCTTTGCCAGAAGGGGCGGTTATTGATGATTTATTCTACTGCAATTCTTAACGCAATCTACTATATCTCCTTGAAAGAGGCTAATATTGGTGTGTTTTTGTTGTTTTGCAGAGATTTTTATAAGCCTAAGCCACTTTGGTATGTTTGGTTTTTTTTTCTAATGTGCCCGAAGATGCTGGAGTTTTTTCGAACATCTCTCTTAGTTGATCATACATATCGTGATATGCCATAATTATATGGTCAGGGCCTAGGTTTTTCTCTAATACGGCAACGGCAGCATTAAAGGCAACTGCAATAGGCACAACCTTACCATCAATAAGTTTAGAAGCAGCAAGCGCGGCAACTACGTCTTTATGACGATCACCAAGATACCAAATTACATCACTTTCCTTAGGCTCGATTTTCATGCGTTTAAGGGCTAGTAATATGCCTTGTGGGTGAGGTTTGGAGTTTGAAATATCTTCACGAAATACAGTGGTTTTGAAATATTTATCTAGCTCGAACTTTTTTAGAATATCATGGCCATAGCCTTTGCCAAGCCCATTACTTACCAACGCCATTTGTATATTATTTTCCGTTAGAAAATCCAGTACATCGTATAACCCAGGGCATGGCTGCACTATTTGTTCGACAGGTTTACGGCGGAATTTATGAATAGCGCGATGAACCAATAAGCGCGGGCGTTTCTTTTGGTCGTTACTCCATTCAGGGTCGTGCCACTCGGGAACAATGCGGCCTTGCGCTTTTCGTTTAAATAGCCATAAAAATATTTTAGCTAATTTGTATGAGACGTTATCCAAAAACTCAAGCATATGCAAAAGGCGCGGATTTATATGCCTTACGGCTGTTCCGTCCATATCAAAAATTACGATTGTAGGTTTCTCTAAGCTCATATATTCGCAATATATAGTTAAATTAGTGACGTGGCAAGGTTGGTAATGTGGGGCGCAGTTAAACCTGCTTCGTCATATTGGCTTGACTGCGAGCCATGGTTTTGAAATAAATCAGGCAGCGTCATTATTCGCACTTTAAGCCCGCTATCCATAAGGCCTTTTGTGGATAATAGTTCCAGCACTAAAGAGCCAAATCCACCGCGTGATCCTTCCTCGATTGTTATTAAAGCATCGTGGTTTTTTGCTAAGTCTATAATCATTGTCTCATCAAGGGGCTTGGCAAAGCGCGCATCGGCGATTGTTATATCTATCCCTAACTGTTCTTTTATCATAGCCGCAGATTTTTTGCATTCTTCCAGCCTAGTCCCAAAGCTTAATAGTGCAATTTTACTTCCTTTTTGTATTATGCGCCCGCGTCCAATTGGCAGTATTTCAGCCTTGCTTGGTAATTCAATCCCAGTGCCTTCGCCCCGTGGGTATCTGAATGCGATAGGCCCATCATTATAAGCGGCTGCGGTTGCCACCATATGTATAAGCTCGGCTTCGTCCGATGGTGACATTATTACGAAATTGGGTAAGCAAGCAAGATAAGCAATATCGAATGATCCTGCGTGCGTTGAGCCATCAGCCCCCACAAGGCCAGCACGATCAATCGCAAAGCGTACGGGCAGGTTTTGTATGGCAACATCATGTATAATTTGATCATAGGCACGTTGCAGGAATGTTGAGTATATGGTTACAAATGGTTTATAACCTTCGGTGGCTAATCCAGCGGCAAAGGTTACGGCGTGTTGCTCTGCTATTGCTACATCAAAGCTGCGATCTGGGAATTCTGCTGCGAATGCGTCAATCCCTGTTCCTGAAGGCATAGCCGCAGTTATTCCAAGTATTTTTACATCTTCTCGTGCTTGTTCAATTAGCGCAGAGGCAAATATATCCGTGTATTTAGGAGCATTTGCCTCGCATTTAATTTGCGCGCCTGTTGTAACGTCGAATTTTGCAACGCCGTGCATTCGGTCGGCTGAGTTTTCTGCTGGTAAATAGCCCTTACCTTTTTGAGTAATAACATGAATAAGGATAGGGCCGTCATGATCTGTATCGCGGGCATTGCGTAATATTGGCAATAGATGATCTAAATTATGGCCATCAACAGGGCCTATATAATAAAACCCCATTTCCTCGAACATTGTGCCAGAGCCAAGAGCCATTCTTGCGCTCTCCTCGGCGCGTTTTACGGCGTGGCGAATGGGTGAGGGGAAAGCATCTGTAACTTTCTTACCTATCTCGCGGGCATTAATATATGGCTTTGATGATACTATCTTGGTTAGATGGCGGCTCATCGCGCCAACTGGTGGGGCTATGGACATCTCGTTATCGTTCAAAATAACGATCAAGCGGCTTTTCTTACCGTTAACATCTTGCGCACCCGCATTATTCATAGCTTCATAAGCCATGCCCGCAGACATAGAGCCGTCGCCAATAACTGCTATAACGTTGTTATCTCCGCCAGATAAATCACGTGCAACGGCCATTCCAAGGCCTGCTGAAATAGAGGTGGAGCTATGGCCTGCGCCGAAAGGGTCGTGCTCGCTCTCGCTGCGTTTTGTAAAACCTGATAAGCCGCCCGCTGCGCGCATTGTATGCATTTGGTCTTTGCGCCCTGTAAGGATTTTATGCGGATATGATTGATGGCCGACATCCCAGATGATTTTATCTTTTGGTGTATCAAACACGGCATGAAGAGCAACCGAAAGCTCTACAACGCCAAGACCCGCACCAAGATGCCCACCTGTTTTCGCCACGCAAGCAATCATAGCCCCGCGCACTTCTTCGGATAAATCCACTAGCTCTTCAGTTGAGAAATTCTTGATGTCACAGGGAAATGTTACCTTATCGAGCAAAGAAAGATTGTCTTTGCTAGCTTCAGGTTCTTCGATATATTTTCGCTCTGCTTGTGTCATAACGTGCCTGTTGTATAGCAAAGTGAGGTAATGGGCAAAATATTTATTTTAAGCTCGTCTTTCAAGGACATAAAGAGCGAGGTCTTCCAGCATCTTTGCGCGGTTACCAAATATTTTAAGGTGGCTGATAGCTTGATTAATCAGCATTTCTGCGCGATCTCTGGCTTGTTCTTTACCCATTGCAGAAACAAAGGTAGCCTTGCCTGCATCTGTATCTTTGCCAGTATCTTTGCCTGTGTCTTGTGGATCGGCTTCTACGTCTAAAATATCATCAGTTACTTGAAAGGCAAGGCCGAGGTCATGCGCATAATTACCTAAAGCGCGTTTTTGCGGCTCTCCAGCTTTACCAAGGATTGCACCAGCTTCACATGCAAAAACCATAAGGCGGCCTGTTTTCATGCGTTGCAGGCGCGAGATTGTGCCAAGGTCAAATTCTGTTTTTTCTGCTAGCAGATCAAGCATTTGTCCGCCAACCATGCCATGTCCGCCTGATGCTTTGGCCAGTGCGTGAATTAATTTACAGCGAACATGCGGGTCTTCATGAGTTTCAGGCTCGCTCAAAATTTCGAATGCAAGTGTAAGCAGAGCGTCGCCCGCCAATATTGCTGTGGCTTCGTCATATTGTATATGAACTGTTGGTTTTGCGCGTCTAAGCGCGGCATTATCCATTGACGGCAAGTCATCATGTATAAGTGAATAGCAATGTATGAATTCTAAGGCCGCAGCCACACGTCGCGCGCGCGCAGGATTAACGTTAAACAAAGCCGCCGAATGCATTATCAAAAATGGGCGAAGTCTTTTTCCGCCATTTAAAGTTCCATGACGCATTGCTTCATAGAGGTGATTTTCGGCTAAATCAGTTTCAGGAAGAAGGCGATTGATTGTTTTGTTAATCGCTTCGGTTACTGTATCCATTTCATTTTGCAGAGCAGGGTCTGCGTCTCTTAGTGAGGGAGCCATAATTTACTTTTCTTCCGAATCTAAAGGTTGCGTCGATATTGACCCGTCATTATTTACGGATATTTTTTCAATTTTTGCTTGTGCTTCACGTAGCTTATTCTCGCAATGAGTTTTAAGCTGTACGCCGCGCTCATAGGCTGTGATAGAGTTTTCCAAAGCTGCTTCGCCAGTTTCTAGCGAGCGCACAATAACTTCTAATTCTTTTAGAGCATCTTCAAAGCTAAGAGTTTTTATTTCTGTCATTATATAATCTCAAGTTAATGGCTGGTAAGTGTACGCTATAAGCGGGATTAGCTCAAGCCTATAGTATCTTTCATTTCCATTTACTCGTTGTTATCCTTCGGTCTCGCTGTACTCACGTATTAAATATACGCTGCGTGCAGCTCGCCTCGGCTGCCTAGCGTAAATGAAAAGCAAAAACACTATAGTTTCTGCTCTAATCCTCCGCAAAGCATATGGCCGAGCAGGATATGCATTTCTTGTATGCGGGCGGTGATATTAGATGGCACGATAAGCATGTGATCGCAAAGTGGCGGCATGCCCCCTCCGTCACGCCCTGATAGGCCGATTGTTGTAATGTTTTGTGTCCGTGCCATCTCTAAAGCTTTGATAATATTGGGGCTTTTGCCTGATGTGCTAATTGCAATGGCGATGTCACCTTTGTTGCCTATGGCCTCTATCTGTCGGGAAAATATATGATCAAAGCCAAAATCATTGCCAATAGCCGTTAATGCAGATGTATCCGTGGTGAGGGCTATTGCTGCTATTGGTTTGCGGGTATCAATGAAACGAACGGTTAGCTCTGTTGCTAAATGCTGCGCGTCGCTTGCGCTTCCGCCATTTCCGAAAAGCATGATTTTATTGCCTGATTTTATGGCTTTTACGCATGTATCAAGGACTTTGGCAAAGTCGTCTTGCATGGCTTCTCTGGTTTTTTGAAAACTATCCTCATGAGATAGCATCTCTGATTGCCAGTATTTTTCAGTATTAAATTCGAACATATCACTCTTGCTTTTTCTTGATAACCTTAACAACTTTAGCTTTTGTAGCCACAGCTTTCGCCGCAATAGCATCAGCAATAGATACCATATGCGCACGATTATATTCAAGCTGATCAGGCGTTACCTGAAAGCCTATAAGCACCTTATAATGGCGAGCCATAGCCTTGCTCTTGATCGGGATAATCTGTCTTAGCTTTTCGAAGTAGGTGTGTTCATTTTCATTTGTGCTATAGGTTAGGGAAGCTGCAAAAATTTCCTTAGCCATGATTTTACCGCTAGGATCTGTTACGGCAACAAAGAAAGGGTAGGAGAAAAACGGCTTGTCAGAGCTTTTCTTACGCCCTTTTTCACCAAGCTTGCCTTTGAATATTAATTTAAGGTCGATTATTGCACTTTTCGAGGCGAGTTTGCAGGTGCTTTCCGCGCTGCTTAAATCTACGCGGGAAATTAATTTGAATTTAATTGGTTTTTTAGGGTCAAGGAAATCACTCAATGAGCTTAAATCATCAACTATCTCAACGCGCGGACAGGGATTGGCAAGTAGCACATCTGATTCACCTTTTATCACTCGCGCGGTGCTGAAATTACGATTGCTTAGATTTTCAAAATCATCACGCAGCGCGGTTATTGTCTGACAAGCAGATAGAGTAAGAAGGCAAAGTAAAATTGGTAAGGTTTTTATATATTTCATCCGCATAGATTACTCAAGAAATATGAAATAGGCAAGGAAGCTATGGATTATTTGTAAATTTTTCACTATATAGAGGGGGACATGAAAAAAAGAGCTTTGAAAATTTTATTGGCATCTCCGCGTGGTTTTTGCGCTGGCGTTGATAGAGCTGTTCAAATTGTTGAGCTTGCTTTGACAAAATATGGTGCGCCTGTCTATGTGCGTCATGAGATTGTCCATAATAAATTCGTTGTGGATTCACTGCGTGACAAAGGCGCAATATTCGTTGAGGAGCTAAGTGAAATTCCTGATGATGGGCAGCCTGTAATTTTCTCTGCGCACGGCGTTGCCAAGTCTGTTCCTGAAAAGGCAAAACTGCGCAAAATGTTCTTTATTGATGCTACATGCCCACTGGTTAGCAAGGTTCATAGAGAGGCCGAGCGTTATTATAACTCGGGTAATCAAGTTATATTGATCGGCCATGCTGGCCATCCTGAAGTTATTGGCACTATGGGGCAATTACCAAAAGGCGCGGTTATCCTTGTTGAGCGGGTTGAAGATGTTGATAAAATCGAGGTGGAGGATGCTGATTCTTTGGCTTATTGTACGCAAACAACGTTATCGGTTGATGACGCTGCGGCAATTGTTGAAAAATTAATTTACAGATTCCCAAAGATAAAGGTTCCTAAAAAAGAAGATATCTGCTATGCAACCACCAATCGTCAAGCAGCGATGAAGGCAATTGCCCCGCTTAGTGATGCTGTTATTGTTTTAGGAGCGCCCAATTCCTCTAATTCTAATCGCTTGGTAGAGGTGGCATCATTAAATGGTTGTTCTAAATCTATGCTTGTCCAGCGTGGCTCTGATATTAATTGGGGCTGGCTTGATGGAGTTAACTCCTTGGGCTTAAGCGCGGGAGCGTCTGCGCCTGAAATACTTGTAGATGAAGTGATTGAGTGCTTACGTAAATATTTTGAAGTTGAATTGGAAGAGGTCTCTATCACGCGTGAAAATGTGAATTTTAAAGTTCCAAAAATTTTAAATGATAAAGCAGTAAAAAAATGAGCAATATGACAGATCAATTTAAAAATGCTTCTAAAAAAGCCGTAATATTATTAGGCATGTCAGGCGCAGGTAAAACCCATATATCCAGTTTATTACAAGATTGGGGCTGGGATGTTTATTCTTGTGATTTTGAAATTGGTGATAAATATTTAAGTGATGAGATCGGTTGTGAAGGTAAGTTCACGATGGATGATATATCTTTATTATCTGATTATTTGGGTAAAATTGGTGATCCTGAAAAAGGCGGATTTACACTGGAAAAATTTAAAGCCCGTCAAAAAGCTTATTATGATGCAGAAATTGCATCTTT
>JAMONE010000208.1 GCA_027066695.1 Micavibrio sp.
TAAGCCCGATATTCTTGCGTGCGCGTCTTATGGGTGCGTTTGCATCCTTATATATGATATGGCGGATATCGTTCAAACGCCCTGGATTTTTAGGGCGGCCACTTTCCATCCAAAGCTCACGTGATTTTCCGCCCTTCCAGCCCCTTGTTGTAAAGCCGAGTATCTCTGTCTTAAGACCGCAACGTTCCAGAGTTTGGGCAATAATATCAGTTGTCATCGCGGCTATTGCAATTGGCCGTCCGCGCATAGAGCCTGAATTATCGATCAAAATAGTAATCGTGGTATCTTTGAACTTCACCTCTTTTTCTTGCTTAAAGGTGATGGGGGTGTTGGGGTTAGCGATAACACCTGCAAGGCGCGAGGCATCAAGAATGCCTTCTTCTAGGTCGAACTCCCATTGCCTGCGCTGCTTTGCCATTAATTTACGTTGTAGGCGGTTGGCTAGCTTTGTGATGATATTTTGGTGTTCTGATAGCTGCTGATCGAGCATATCGCGCAGGCGTTCAAGCTCAAACGAATCGGATAAATCCTCGGCGTTTATTTCTTCGTCAAATTGCGTTGTATATACGCTATAGCGTCCTTCTTGGTAGTCAGTAAAACTATCGGGGCGGTTGGGCATGGCGG
The DNA here is from genome assembly GCA_027066695.1 of Micavibrio sp. Lineage (GTDB taxonomy): Bacteria > Pseudomonadota > Alphaproteobacteria > Micavibrionales > Micavibrionaceae > UBA1672. The sequence continues at coordinate 625 of JAMONE010000208.1, forward strand.
ATGATGGGCTTTCCTCTATTGCCATGTCATCGGATTGCAGATCATCAAGGATGTCATCCATATCCATGTCTAGGGAATCGTCAGTGTCTTGACTTTGATCGTCAGAGCTTTGCTCTTCTCCTTCTTCTAGTTGCTCATGAGATTCTTCTGGCTCGGATTGGGATTCTTGCGCTGTGCCTTGGCTGTCTTCACTTTCTTTGCCTTGCTGGTTATTTGTGCTTATTGATAAACCTAAGTCACAAAGCAATTGTTTTGCGGCGGCGCTATATGCGCTTTGATCATGTAGCAAGGATTTTAGATTGCTGAAATCCGCCTTTATATATGGTTGCCAAAGCTTCATTATGTTTTTGTTTGAAGCTGTGGGCTTGCGGCCTGTGATTTCACAGCGAGCAACAATGCTAAGCGCATCGGCGATAGTTACGTCCTCGCGGTTTTTTATATACTTAAAGCCACGTTTTTGCGCTTTAGCTTCTGAAAGAGTGTCAAGATTTTTCGCTACGCCGTCCATTTCCAACGTTCCGATGCTATCGCAGCGCGCGCGTTCTAATGCGTCAAAGGCGGCTTGTGATTGCAAATTGTCTTGCCTGCTTTGTGCGTGGATATCAGGGTTATGATAAGCATGGTTAAGCGCGTAGCTATCGGCGCATCCGCGTATAAGGTCGCGCTTTTTCTTTGGCATATTGGCACTTGGCGCGGGCAAAGTCGGGGGGGTGTTATTTGGGATATTATCAAGCGGGCTTTGCTCTTGTGAATAAGTTACGCATAAATTTTGGTCGCGAGAAATTGCCCGCATAACGCTGGAGGTATTTGTCTTGAATTGCTCGGTGTCGTTATTACTCATTTAGGGGCAAACACCTAGGGTCAGAATTTAGTTTTTATTATGTTTCTTAAAATATCTGTTACAAGCATTATCTAGCTCTTCTATTAGGGCTTCGCCTTGCTCGCCGCCGTCGCCCTTGATTTTGCCCGCGACAACGATTTTAATTGTTGTGTGAAATGCATTGGCAATATTAAGTATTTCATTGTCAAGGCAGTCTACAACCTCCATAAATTGTGCAAATTTACCAGCAATGCGGGTGACAAGTTGGTAGTGGAACATTGCCCCATTCGCTTTTAATTGAACACATGGGACAAGGATATCTGTTATTTTATCCTCTAGCTCTGCGTCGGTTACTTCACTTGATTGAGCATCATCAATAGCGGCCTTCATGCGGGTTAAATATATATCGGCCAGCGGCGCAAAATCTTCGGCATGTTTTTCAAGCAATTGTTGTGCGCGTTGAATAATTTGTTCATTTAATCCACCTGAGCCTACTTTTGCCTTTAGTAGATTGGGTGTATTAATAAACTCTGCCTTACGCCTAGGTTTTTGATTGTAATGTTCGTTATCCATATTTTTATTTTTCTGCTTATCTAAAATCTATATCTGTAAGTGGTTCATCATTATTAGTTTCAGATACTCTGTCACTTGCTCTGCGCATGGGGCCGGCATATTTACTTGGCACTTTACGTCTGCGATCAGGGCCAAAAAACCCTTCACAGCGTATGAATTGCCGAGGCTTTTCGACTATACTATGTATTCGTTTATACAGATCACGAGCATTAAAAGGCTTAGCCAGAAATTCTGTAATACCGACATCACGAGCATTAATAACGCGTCTTTTTTCAGTAAATCCTGTCATTAAAATTATAGGAACATATTGATTCGGACTTTTCGGATTATTGCGTATTTTACGGCTTAGCTCAACACCATCACATGGTTTCATCATCCAGTCAGTAATAACAAGATCGGGGTTTGACTGGCAAAACAGGTGAAAGGCTTCATCGCCATCAAGCGAGGTAATGATTGTTCCGACTCCAAAAGATTGCAAAACAGACTTAATAAGAAACAGCATAGGCTTGTTATCTTCTGCAATCAGGATCTTTGTATTTTGAAAAGAGTAGCTCATAATAGTTTAAGCTATACATTATAAATATTATTTTTCCATTAAAAAATGTTGTTCATCCATATATAGTTATAAAAATAACATTTCCTGCTTTTATTTAGCAAAAGCACGACATATAATCTGCATAGATTCTAACCCTAATTTAAAGAAGAGCGTATAAATACTATGGCAGGTCATTCCAAATGGGCGAATATTCAACACCGTAAAGGGGCGCAAGATAAAAAGCGTGCCAAGATTTTCTCTAAGCTAGGGCGGGAGATCACAGTAGCAGCCAAGCTTGGCGGCGGTGATCCCGATATGAATCCGCGCCTTCGCCTTGCTATATCCACAGCGCGTAGCAACTCTATGCCTAAAGACGGAATTGAACGTGCGGTTAAAAAAGGTGCGGGTAATACTGAGGGCGAGAATTACGAAAATATGCGCTATGAGGGCTATGGTACTTCGGGCGTTGCTATTATTGTTGAGGTGCTGACCGATAATAAAAACCGCACAGCCGCAGAAATGCGCGCCGCTTTTACAAAACATGGTGGTAATCTCGGCGAGACTGGCAGCGTTAATTTTATGTTCGATCATATCGCGCAAATCATATTCCCTGCTGGCAAAGCAAGCGCGGATGACATGTTTGAAGCTGCATTAGAGGCTGGCGCATCAAATGTTGAGAGCGACGATGAGTTTCATGAAATCACTTGCGATACTGTTGATTTTGCCGATGTGCGTGATGCGCTTGAAAAGCAATATGGCGAGCCTGAAAGGCAGGGCTTAATTTGGAAACCAAATGTCACAACCGAGCTTAACGAAGATCAGGCCTCATCCATATTAAAGCTTATAGATGTTTTGGAAGATAATGATGATGTGCAAAATGTCACCACTAACTTTGAAGTTAGTGACGAAATCATGGAAAAACTTATGTCTGAGGGTTGATGGTAGCTAATCACAATATTATAATGCTTGGCATTGACCCTGGTTTACAAAAAACAGGGTGGGGGATTATTAAATCTGAAGGTAGCTCTCTGCAATTTATCGCTAGCGGTTTGATTAAAACCAACGCTAAAGTTCCTATGGCAGAGCGGCTTTCTACGCTTCATCATGGTTTAATTGCTGTTATAGACGAGTTTAAGCCACATGAGGCTGCGATAGAGGAAACCTTCGTTAATAAAAATCCTGCCAGTGCATTAAAGCTTGGGCAGGCGAGGGGGGTTTTGCTTTGTGTTCCTGCTCTAAGAGGCTTAAGCGTGGGGGAGTATTCCGCCAATAAGGTTAAAAAATCAGTCGTCGGAACTGGCCATGCGGCAAAAAATCAAATGGGTATGATGATAAGAATATTACTCCCCGCCTGTGGAGAAATATCGGAAGATGAGGCAGACGCACTTGCCGTGGCAATAACTCATGCGCATTATAGAAGTGTCATAAAAACTTAAATATATGGATTACTATGATTGGCAAACTCTCAGGAATTATTGATTCTTTCGATACAAACCACTTAATCCTTGATGTGTCGGGGGTTGGCTATGTCGTGTTTGCAAGCAGCAGTACCTTGTCGTCTATCGGGCAAGTCGGGGACGCGGCGTCGCTACTTATCACTACGAATGTTCGTGAGGATGCTATTACTTTGTACGGCTTTGCGAATGCACTTGAAAAGCAATGGTTTACGCTGCTTACCTCTGTTCAAGGCGTGGGGGCAAAAGCTGGCCTTGCTATTTTGGCTGTTTGCCCTGCGGATCAGTTGGGATTTGCCATCGCTGCGCAGGATAAGGCCGCTCTTACTCGCGCGGCTGGAGTAGGGCCAAAGCTAGCTACCCGCATATTGACTGAGCTTAAAGACAAAGCAGGCAAGATCGAAATCACAGGCGGTAATGCGCAGATATCCACGAATTCTACACAGCCAGCACAGGTCAATGACAGTATAGATCAAGACGCAGTATCCGCCCTTACTAATTTGGGATATGCCAGCTCTGATGCCTATAGGGCCGTGCTTGCAGCGAAAAGCGATAATGATAACAGTGACTTACAAGATATAATCCGCCTCGCCTTGAAGGAGTTGAGTTCTTGATAGAACAAGTGATTCAAAAAAATACTGAGCTAGAGCGCGAGCAAAAAGAAGGTGAACCCGCAGCGGAGGGGGCTTTGCGGCCGTTATCGTTGGATGAGTTTATCGGGCAGAAAGCTTTGCGGGAAAATCTGCACGTGTTTATTAATGCTGCAAAATCTCGCGCAGAGCCTATGGATCACGTGTTATTCTTTGGCCCCCCTGGTTTAGGGAAGACAACTTTGGCGCAAATAGTTGCCAAAGAGCTTGGCGTTGGTTTTCGCTCGACTTCGGGGCCTGTCATTTCTAAATCAGGGGATTTGGCGGCGATATTGACGAATTTACAGCCTAATGATGTGCTTTTTATTGATGAGATTCACCGTCTTAATACCACGGTGGAGGAGATTTTATATCCCGCGATGGAAGACCGTAAGCTTGACCTTATCATTGGTGAGGGGCCAGCTGCGCGTTCGGTTCAAATTGATCTTGCGCCGTTTACTTTGGTGGGGGCTACAACTCGCTCAGGGCTTTTGACTAATCCTTTGCGTGATCGCTTTGGCATTCCGCTACGTCTCGAATTTTATACCAGTCAGGAGCTAGCATATATTGTGGCGCGAACGGCAAGGTTGCTTGGTATGGATTTAAGCGAGGATGGTGCGCTTGAGATAGCGCGTAGAGCGCGTGGTACGCCGCGCATTGCAGGGCGGTTAACTCGGCGCGTGCGTGATTTCTTCCATGCTTCTGATCTGGAGCAAGCCACCCGTGAGCTTGTCGATCAGGCTTTAGGACGGCTTGATGTTGATGCTTCGGGGCTTGATACAATGGATCGGCGTTACATGAAATGCATTGTCGAGAATTACGGCGGCGGGCCTGTCGGGGTGGAAACTATTGCCGCCGTATTATCGGAAAGCCGCGATATGATTGAGGATGTTATAGAGCCTTACTTGATGCAGCAAGGTCTTGTGCAGCGCACCCCGCGCGGGCGAATGATATCGCTGAAAGGCTTTGAATATCTGGGAGTAAAACCGCCAAAAGCAAATTCGGAACAAATGGATTTATTGGACAAATAGGAGATGTTTCACGTGAAACATAACAAGAACATCCGTGTATATTATGAGGATACTGATGCTGGCGGCATTGTGTATCACGCTAATTACCTCAATTTTGCAGAACGCGCCCGCACTGAATTCTTGCGTGATATTGGTTTTGAAAACAGTATGTTACGTGATAATGAGGGCATTATATTTGTCGCTAGGCATTTGGATATAGATTATCTGAAAACAGCAAAGCTGGATGATTATTTGCAAATGCAAACCACGATTAGCAAACTTAAGAACAGCTCGTTTATAATGCATCAATGCACTTTTCGCGGTGATGAGCTGATTGCAGATATGCACATAGTTATGGTCTGCGTTAGTGCCGATAGCTATAGGCCTGTGCGTCTACCCAAAAATATAAAAGATGCTTTCCTGCTTTATATGGAAGAGGATTGAAACATTACATATTGCAAAGCTATGTGGAATCTTATATACTGCTAAAAAATAATAAAATTTGGTGTTGAAGTTGGAATTTTCTAAGAGTGAAAAAACACAGATAAAACAATGGTTGCTTGATGCATTTCAGGCGGCAAGCGATTTTGATGGCTCAGAGCCTTCAGAGGCGAAGCTGTATGATCCGTTGGATTTATTTGATGATTTTTGCCGTGTGAATAATGATGGCAAGCAATCAAATAAGATGGAAGCAAAGGTTGCGAAGGTCGCTTTTTCTGAGCATCCCATTGATATGCCTGAAAATATTGATGGATTTTTGGATATTGTATCTGGATTTTATGAGCGTTTGAGCAGTAAAACTACAGATAATCCTGATATTTGGGATATGATAAAAAATGGCGGCGCGGTAGTTCATGATAGCGATAGCGTTTTTGTTAAAACTGGCAGCGGCAGCCTTCAAGAAGGGAAATCGCCAACCCCAAACTCTTATGAGGTGAGGACAGAGCCTCGTTTGGCTATGCTGATAGCGCATTTACGTAATGACGGTGTGAATGGCACGCCTATCTATATGGATGACTTGGCTATAACAAAGGGCAAAGTTTCTAAAGACATGATGCGCGAGCATCCTTATAACATTGTGCAAATTCCGCGTATAGATATGGAAATTGCAATATGTGAGCAAATCGGCGAGACTACTTTTGTTAAGCAGGGCTGTATCGATGAAGATTTTTGGGATTACTTGAAAAAAGACGAGCTAAAAGCCCGCGCAGATGTACTGG
>JAMONE010000209.1 GCA_027066695.1 Micavibrio sp.
AAATAACAAAGGGCGCATTGCTTTTCCTGCTATGACAACCTTTATAGCATGGTTTTTTATGGTGCTGCCTGATTTTATGTCGCATTATTTACTATCGAATTCACCGTCAAAGTCATGATTATTGATGTGCATCAAATACTTAATGTCATTTATGGGTTAGTAACGTCTAGTAATATAACCGTTTGTGGTTGTATTTGGTAATATATGGATTATATTCAAGGTCTAAATTATTTTCTCCTAAATTGAGTTCGAGTTTTTAAGGTAATTAATTGAAAGGTATTAAAATGTTAAGTTCTAAATTATTAAAGACACTTCTTTTGGCTGGTGTCGGTATGTCATGCGTTCACGGGATTGCCCCTGCGATGGCGAGTGATGATGTTGCGAGCATTGTTAAAGATGGTAAATTCTTTGGTCATGTACGTTATCGTTATGAATTTGTTGATCAAGATGGCATTGCTAATGATGCTAAAGCATCGACAGTGCGCACTAATATTGCGTTTAAAACTGGTGAGTATAAAGACTTCCAAGCAATGATTGAGGGGCAAGTTGTTCGCAATATCGGCGCAAACAGCTTTAACAGCACAACTAACGGTAAAACCACCTACCCTACGGTTGCTGATCCAAATGTTGCAGAAATTAACCAAGCTTGGGTTACGTGGTCGGGTCTTCCTGATACAGTGGTAAAAGTTGGTCGTCAGGCTGTTAATCTTGATAATCAAAGATTTATCGGAACAGTTGGCTGGCGTCAAAATGATCAGACATATGATGCTATTCTTATTTCTAACTCCAGCATTGAAAATCTTGGCGTTGCTTATGCTATCGTTGGTAATGTAAACAGAATCCAAGGTAATGACCATGCATCTGGTGATTTATCTACGACAACGCATTTGCTTAATGCAAGCTATAAAGCGGCTGATTGGCTTAAGCTTACAGCATACGGATATTGGCTTGATATTGACGAAGCGGCAGGCTCTTCAAACAAGACTTACGGTGTAAGAGCAACAGGTAAAACTGCGATTAATGATGATTGGACATTTGCTTATGAAGCTGAGATTGCCAAGCAAAGCGATCATGGTGATAATACATCAAATTATGATGAAAAATATTATCATATCGCACCAAGCATTTCTGGCTATGGCGTAACGCTACAAGCTGGTTATGAGCTATTGGGCGGCGATGGCACTGATGCGTTCCAAACGCCACTTGCAACTGGTCATAAATTCAATGGCTGGGCTGATAAGTTCTTAACCACGCCAGCGAATGGTTTAGAAGATGCATATGCAAAAATAGCGTATAAATTCTCCGATACTCATAGTCTTGTTGATGGTATAAAAGTTGCGGCTATTTACCATGAATTTGATGGTGATAAGTCTGCTGATTATGGTTCTGAGCTGGATATCGTTGTAACAAAATCTTACAAGCTTCCTGAAGGGCAGCCGTTTGAAAAGCTAAACTGGACTTTGAAATATGCAGATTATGATGCAGATGATGCAGCATATACTGATACTAAAAAAATATGGTTCCAAGTTGGCGTTAACTTCTAGAACTTATTATATTTGATTTTGAAAACCGCTCTATATTTTAGGGCGGTTTTTTCTTTTGCAAATTTAGCATTTGAGTAGTAGGCTGCGCTTTATAATTATCCTAATATTGAAAGAAAACATTATGTCTGCTGTTAAAAAAACTGCCAAAACTGGTTTATATATTTTTAGTTTTATCATTTTATTACTTATTGGCGGCGGGGCGTATTTATATATAAATATGAATTCACTAGCCAAGCAGATAAGCGAAAATGTGGCAAGCGACGCGCTTGGCGTGGCTGTGCGCATCGGTAGTATGGATATTTCTCTTAGTGATCAAAAAATTATTGTCAGTGACATAAGCATTGCTAATCCTAAGGGCTATAAAAAACCTCATGCTATTACAATTAAAAAAGTTACAGTTGCGGGTGAGAGCTTTACGCCCGAGCTTTTGGTTTTCAAACTTATAGAAGTTGCGGGAACGGATGTGAATTTGGAAGTTAACTCTGATGGTACAAATTTAGGCAGTCTAAAGAATAATATAGCGACAAACACATCTTCTAAAACCTCATCATCTAAAAAGACAAAGGCCGCGCCATCAAAGGGGGAGAATATAAAAGTTGTAGTTAAGAAATTCTCATTAATAAGCGCAAAACTTAATCCTTCTGTGACATTGCTTGGTGGTGATATGGCTTCTATCACTACGCCTGATATTCACCTTAATAATATAGGTGAAAAGGAAAATGGTATTATTGCGCAAGAAGCAGTCGCGCAGATTATGGATGCGGTTTTGATTAAATTTAACAAATATGCCAGTGGTGCAGGTTTCTTGAAGAATATATCACTTGATGCATTAAGTGACATGGCTCTTGATAAAGCCAAGGGCGCTATTAAAGGCAATGTAAAAAAAGAAGTTGAAGCCCTTAAGCAGGGGCTTGGCGACCTTAAAGGGATGTTTCAGTAATTGCTATGTCATTGGCGGTAGAGACATTATTACATCCATTTGGAAATGGAGTGCTTGATATTAATGATGGCAAAACAGCGTTCCTTAATGCTGTTTATCATCCTGATATTTCAGCGTTAAAAGGTGGTGATCTATATTTACAGCAATATTTTGCGCCATCTTGTAATGAATTGGTTCAAGCTGGTTTTTCCGTTTCCCCTGATATTCCTTCTAAGTATAAATCTTATGATTTTGTTTGTATATTGCTGCCCAAAAACATGGTTGAAGCGCGGTATTTAATGGCTCATGGATCGCGGCTATTACGTGCTGGCGGAGTTTTGGTATGTGCGGCGGATAATAAAGCTGGCGGGACGCGGCTTAAGAAACTTATGCAGAAATTTGGCTTTGATGATTTATATGATGATGCAAGAAATAAGGCTCGCGTTGTTTGGGGCATAGCAAATAATCTGGATGAGGCAGAGCTTAATGCCGCCATTCTTGCAGGAGAAGAAAAACCTGTTTTAGGCGCAGAGTTTATCTCTCAAGCAGGAATATTTGGTTGGGATAAAATTGATAAAGGCTCGCAAATTTTATCAAAATATATCTCAAGTGATTTAAAGGGTAAGGGCGCAGATTTTGGTTGTGGCTATGGCTATTTATCGGACTTTATTTTATCACATTGTAAAAAGATAAAGCAGTTTTACTGCATTGATGCAGATTACAGAGCGGTTGAGCTTTGCCGAAAAAATATATCTAAATATGAGTGCAAAAAAGAATTTTTATGGTGCGATCTGACTAAGCCGCAAGATAAAGTGGCTAATTTGGATTTTATTGTTATGAACCCGCCATTTCATAATGGTAAAAAAACCGATATTTCAATAGGGCAAAGCTTTATAGAGAGTGCGCATAAATCACTGCGGCGCGGCGGGCATTTATGGATGGTGGCCAATGCTCATCTACCGTATGAAGAGATTTTGAAGCAAAGCTCTTTTGAATGTAATAAGCTGCATGAAGGCCAAGGATTTAAGATTTTTTGCGCCGTTAAATAGGCTCAACTCAACCCTCTGACGCTTCGTTTGATTCTTGCAGGCGCGTTTCTTGTTGTTGTTTTTCATTGGCAAGCTCATCTTGAAATTTTTCATCTATCTCAACATCTTTTAAATTTTCGGAGGGATCATACGGTTTATTTTCTTCCGCTGCTTTTTCTTCTGCCTCTTTTTCACCTTCTATAACGGCAACCTCTTCACTAATTCTTCTTAGGAGTTTTTCATCATGCATTGCTTGTGCGTTCAGACCTGTTTCACGCGCAACCATGTAATATATGGAATCCATGTCAAGATCTTGGTTAATGCCTTTATGCATAACATGATAAGCCATAGCCGCATCGGCAGTTATAATTGATTTATCAGGCTGATTTCGCTTGCGCATATAATCTTCGGCCAGATAAACAATCAGCATTAATAGCTCATTGGGGACAGTAATGTTATGGTGCTTTTCTAGTCCAGGGCGCAGAGCTTTCATGATTGCATATGTTTCATGCACAGTAGGGGGATTTAGGAAAACTTTTTGGAAACGCCTGTCCATCGCAGGGTCAAGCGCAACATATTCACGAAATTCATCCAATGTTGTTGCGCCAATCATAAGCAAGTCACCAGCGGTAAGATATGGCTTCATTGTATCAGATAATCCAGCATAGGCACTTCCTTTACAAGAGGGCATGATTTGGTGAATTTCATCTAAGAATAATATTATACGATCATTATCAGGGTTGTGATATCGCTCTGCCACGGCCTTACATAATGGTAAAAATCTGTCTTGGAACTCTGCTTTTGATGATGTACCAGACATCATGCGCGAAAGATCAACCTCGATAACGCGCGCGCCGATTAAATACTCGGGAACTTTTTCGGCAACGATTACTTGTGCTAATCCAACAACGGCGGCAGTTTTACCAACACCAGCAGGAGCAAGAAAACAAACATTTTTACGCCCTTTTTGCAAAAGAATAAGAACGCAATCTTGTATCTCTTTATCACGACCAGTAATCGGGCCGTAACGCCCTTCACGCTCTAACGCGGTAAAGTCAGTGCAGTAAAGCTTTATCAGCTCTTCCAGCTTTTCGTCAGAAACAGTATATTCCCATTCTTTAGTCATGGTAATCACCTAAAATCATATATAGAACTCTCTTTAAAACAAATTTTGCAGAGATTTCTATAAGATAATTAATTAAATTTTATTGATCGTCAGGTTCAATCCAGCCAATATTCCCATCTTTGCGTAGATAAACCATATTCAGCCTATCATTGCCTGCATTACGGAACATTAGTGCATTTTGATCGGCAAGCTCCATACGCATTACTGCTTCGGAAACACTCATTTTTTCAATATGTGTTTGGATTTCAGCAATAATTGTAGGATCGGCAGGCTCTTCCTCGCCATTATTTTGCTCAGGGGCTTCCAGTGCTTCTTGGGATAATGTATAAGCGCGCGCTTTCATTAGCTCTGACTCAGGGGTTTTTACAGTCCTACCGTGATGATCACGAAGCTTTCTTTTATAGCGACGTAAACGTTTGGCAGCTTTTTCAGATGCAGTATCAAATGCAACATATGGGTCATTTTCAACAGCCTCAGTTACAACAGCAATATTTTTACTAACATTGAAAGAAATATTTACTTTAAACATCGCGCTGCCATGCCCTTCACGAGAGAAGGTCACTGTCGCCGTCGTTGCGTGATTAAAATATTTCTGATCAATATCTTCCAGCTTACCTGTTACATGCTCTCTTAGAGCGCTTCCAACATCTATTTGCTTGCCTTGAACGGTCATTTCCATAGTTTTGATCCTTCTTCTTGATTTATAAAGCTTGTAGTTAATCTAGTATATAGCATAAATTAATTTATGCATCCTTAACCTGCATCATTTATCTGTGCTTTTTTCTGCTTTCGCCTTTGCACAGATGAGCCAATATGCATTGTCTCGCGATATTTTGCAATGGTTCTGCGCGCTATATCTATGCCTTCACTTTTTAGCATGCTAACTATTTTGTCGTCGGATAAAATCTTTTTGGGGTCTTCGCTATCAATAAGGGATTTGATGCGCGCTCTTATAGCTTCGGATGAGTGAACTGCGCCGCCTTCGGAAACAAGGCCACTTGAGAAAAAGAATTTCAGCTCGAATATCCCGCGCGGAGTGCCTATGTATTTATTTGTTGTAACGCGGCTGACTGTGCTTTCATGCATATCGATTTCTTCGGCTATATCTTTCAAAGTTAGCGGCTTTAAAAATTCAATACCGTAGTTAAAGAAAGCATCTTGCTGCTCGACCAATTCGCTTGCGACCTTTAATATGGTTTGGGCGCGTTGATCCATTGCGCGCACCAGCCAGTTTGCCGATGATAGCTGGTTAGTAATATATTCGCGATCTTTTTTGCCCATAGAGCTTTGCGAGACTTGCGTATAATATTCTTGATTAATCAGAACTTTGGGCAGAGTTTCACTGTTAATTTCTACGCGCCAGCCACCGCCAAGATTTTTCGGCATGCGCTTCATCAATGCGTCAGGAATTGCTGTTTGTACCACCAAATGGTCAAACTCTGCGGCTGGTTTAGGGTTTAAGTGCTTTATTTCCTCAACCATATCCATTAAATACGTATCATTTACGCCGCATTTCTCGGCCAGCCCTTTGAAGTCATAATCACCAAGCATAGATATATTTTCTAGGAATAGCTTCATAGGCGCATCAAGATTACCTTGCTCTTCTAGTTGCAAAGCAAGGCATTCGGATAAATCACGCGCAAAAACCCCTGTCGGGCTGAATTGTTTTATACGCGATAATATTGCAGTTATACGCTCTTCAGAACAGCCCAAACGCTCAATCAATATTTGCGGATCATCACGTAGATAGCCGCTTTCATCCAAGCGATCGATAAGCAGAGCCCCGATTATGCGGTCACGCTCATAGGAAAAGGCCATATTTATCTGATCCATTAAATGCTCGCGCAGGGATTTTTCTGTGCTTATACGGTTTTCAAAGCCAGTATCATTTCCTTCGAATTTTAAATCCCCGCCAGAGCTGCTGTTTGATATGGAAGAGCCAGCGTCAAAATCTTGACTTTCAAATGCTGCTTCGATTTCGTCTTTAGCGACGGCCTCTTCTTCGCCTTTAGGCTCGCTTTCTTGCGCATTCTCGTCTTTTTCAAGAAGGGGGTTTTTCTCCAGCTCTTCTTCTACAAACTCGGCTAGCTCTATGTTACTTAACTGCAAAAGCTTAATTGCTTGTTGCAACTGCGGTGTCATAACAAGGTTTTGGGATTGTAATAAATTTAGCTTTTGAGAGAGATTGACCATAGTTTCATTCTATCATGGGGGGGTGAAAAGAT
>JAMONE010000210.1 GCA_027066695.1 Micavibrio sp.
GAACTTGTTCCATTGCAAGTGGATAAGTATCCATAGTTGGCATTGCCATGACAGCACTCATCCAACCGCCATTAATTTCAGCAATTTTATTATACCAAATACCCGCGCCGCCCCAGCCATAAGCCAAAACATCACCAGTCATATCCCCGTAAATAGAATTATTAACGTAATCCCCCCAAGCCTCATGTATCCTTTCAACAAGATTCTCTTGGTACTGATCTATCATTGCCTGCTTCCACTCCTTAGTGGGCGGAGCATTTTCACATTCCGTGGCAGTTGCATAAAAACCCTCAACGCCTGAGCCTGTTCCAGATATAGGTAGGGCGCAAAATTCTATTTTATGGTGAGCATCCCGACCAACGGCAGATTCAACATAAGCGCGCGCAAACATTAACATATCATCATCATTAAACCAAAGATCTAGAATAAGCTGATAATAAAATTGCAGCATCGCATCTGCGCCACCGCGCTTTGGCGATGCAATATTACCACCGGGATCACTTAGATCAACAACTGGAATACGGATATCTCCGCATAGTGGACTAATATAACCTGTTTCATCGGGATAAAGCACTGTATCCTCTACGGAATCATAACCATATTCACCAAAACGAATAATGATATCACCGCCATAATAAAAACCCAGTGCTTTCATATAATTGGAAACTGTTGCATCTCCTATCCAAACATATTTAGTATCTTCTCCTGTAATACCGCTAGTACCAATAGGACCATCAACCATCCAGCCTTCTACATTTTTAACAAGAAAAGGCTGAACCCTAAAACCACCTATTGTAGGAAGCGATCCATTGGCAGCATCCGTGTAATCAACTTCATAATTTTTATAATCAGGAAAGGCCGTAATAGACACATTCGGCCCACCAGCATGTATCCTGTGATAAGCATATGCACAGGCGTGAACAATGCTCATCGCCTCAATAACAGGGGTGATATCTGGTGCTTCGGGAATGGCCAGCATAGAGTATTTCTCACCAGCTGGATTAGCCCCCGCAGCAGAACTAAACATATCATGGCTTTTAATACCTTCATTGAATTGCGACCAACCACGCGTAGCAAAGCTTGATCCGTATTTCGCGGCATATAAAACAATATACTGCCCAGAACCTAACCCATGGCTCATCGGCATTAATAGGCCAATAGCAACAACAAGGCGTATTGGAACCCAAACATTTTGAAATCTTTGGCCAAATGGAGTTCCGCTAGTTGCTGTTTCAAGAACAACCACAACCACGAAATAAAGGAATATCAAAACAGCGATGGATAATAACGCCGTTGAATAAAACCTGAACAAACCATGCAGTGCGACATGAAACGGCAGGGGGATCATAGGCGCACCAATTGCGTCTCCATTTGTATCAGTAGAATAATCAGTACAAAGAAGTGGCCCTGTGGCAGAATCAGCACAAAATATAAGAGGAATTCCAAACACTCGATCAAGCAAAGTAAATGCTATATCTGTTTGAGGGGCAGGCGTATCAAACCACGAAAAAGCCATGGCAGGTGATATAATGATTGCATAAATAAAGACTAAAAACTGGGCAATTAATATTATAACACCAGCTAACATAGTAAAATAAATAAGCAGTTGATCAATATTTCTTATAGAAAATTTTAGATTGCGCGACGCCTCTATAATAACGTGACGTACACCAAATCTTCCTATATTTTTTGAATCAAGATAAGGATGCGCCGCTGGCAATAGCCTTGCCATAAAATAAATATGTGCCATTAAAAACGCTATATAAGCAAACCCTGACGCAAATAAATTTTTTGCCCTAGGTAGAATACGAGGCATAGTCGCATAAGTTACAACATCTTTTGTTTTAATATTCAGCACGATACTTACTCACCACTTTCTTACAATCACTAAACTCGTAAAATAACGAATTTTAGATAAAATAATACTAATGGTAACATTGTTTGCACAAAAAAAGCGAGTTTTTATGACATATTTTTGACATTTTTTATATTAGATAATTATTTCACCCTAATTTTGTATATAAACCTTACGCAAAGCTTGCTTTAAAAAAACTATAACCTGACCCTAAAACCCCGCTCAAGTCGGGAATACTTTAATATTGGCGGGATTTTATTATTTTTATAGTTTTGCGCAAGGTTTATATAACATATTTTATATAGGTTCTTGAATTTAATATTTTTATGATTAATATGCTCTTGATAAATTAGAAAGATATATAATGTGTGGAATTTTTGGAATTATCGGCGAGCAAGACGTTACTCCTTTATTATTAGAAGGGCTAAAACGCCTTGAATATCGCGGTTATGATTCCGCTGGCATTGCCAGCATTTCTAATGGCGTTATAGATCGCCGTCGCGCGCAGGGTAAATTAGTTAACCTTGCTCAAAAGATTAATGATAACCCGCTTGCTGGAACTATCGGAATTGGCCATACACGTTGGGCAACGCACGGTTTGCCTAATGAGCGTAACGCTCACCCTCACGCAACAGATAAAGTCGCAGTTGTTCATAACGGAATTATAGAAAATTATGCTAGCCTTAAAGCTGAGCTTGAAGGCCATGGCGCAGAATTTAAAACTGAAACAGACACGGAAGTCATCGTCCACCTCGTCACATATTATCTAACACAAGGCATTGAACCTATTGCTGCGGCCAATAAAGCCATGGATCGCCTAACGGGCGCGTTTGCGCTTGTCATGATATTTTCAGGTCATGAGGATTTTATCGTTGGCTGCCGCCAAGGAACGCCCCTAGCCATTGGTTATGGCAATGGCGAGATGTTCGTTGCCTCTGATTCATATGCCCTTGCGCCTTTAACCAAAAGAATATGTTTTCTTGAAGATGGTGATCGCGTCACGGTAACGCGTGAAAAAATATCTATTTATGATAAAGATCAAAACCCGCTAGAGCGCGATATTCGCATTACCGAACAATCAGGCGCAATCAGCGGTAAGGGGCAATATAAACATTTCATGCTTAAGGAAATATACGAGCAACCTGCCGTTATTGGCGAGACGCTAAATTCATTTGTGAATGTATCTAGCGGTAAAATATCAATTCCAGAAGATGTCTTAGATGCCATAATGGCTGCGCCGCGTATAACATTAATTGCGTGTGGAACGGCTTATTATGCTTGTATGGTTGCAAAATACTGGTTCGAGCAAATCGCGCGCATTCCTTGTGAAATCGACGTAGCAAGTGAATTTAGATACCGCGAAGCTCCCATGCCTGAAGGCGGGGTTTCTATATTCATTTCTCAATCAGGCGAAACTTTAGACACACTAGAAGCCTTGCGCTATTGCAAATCTCAAGGTCAAAAAATTATCTCTATCGTAAATGCTATCGAAAGCACAATAGAGCGGGAATCGGATTTAGTCCTTCATACTTTAGCAGGCCCTGAAATCGGCGTTGCCTCCACCAAAGCATTTACAACCCAGCTAACTACTCTGGCTTGTGTTGCACTGGCAAGCGCAAAGGCTAAAGACTCTATCACGGAAGAAAAAGAGCATGAAATGGCCGAAGCCTTGCGCCATGTCCCAACCATTGCGGCTGATATTCTCTCTCATGATGAGGCGATATTTGCAATTGCAAAGGATATATCAGATGCTAAGGATGTTTTATATCTTGGACGTGGCTCTCTTTATCCTATTGCGCTTGAAGGTGCGCTTAAGCTTAAAGAAATTTCATATATCCATGCCGAAGGCTATGCCTCGGGCGAGATGAAACACGGCCCTATTGCGCTAATCGATGATAGTGTGCCTGTAGTAGTAGTCGCGCCAGGTAATGACCCGATGTTTGAGAAAAATGTATCCAACATCCAAGAAACAGTTGCACGCGGCGGTAAAGTCTTCTTAATCTCTGATGAACAAGGCGCAAAAGCCCTTGAAAAGCAATCTACATGGAGCGTTGCAATGGGCAAGGTTCACCCATTTGTTGCACCAATTTTATACTCTATACCAGTGCAGCTTTTATCCTATCATGTCGCCGTTATGAAAGGCACAGATGTAGATCAGCCACGTAACTTGGCCAAATCTGTTACGGTGGAATAACGTAAAAAACCATATAATACTCTGCAAATATGATTATTAAAGCCCGTTATCAAATAAGGGAGGGTGGTTGCCGTCCTTTTTGCCTGATGTATCTTCATCACTGTTGTTATCAGTTTTTGAAGAATCGGAAGCCGTGCCTATTGTCTCTGTCTTGGTTTTTGTATCAGTGCTACCAGTATGATCTATATCGTAAACAGGGTCGTTCACAGGGGCGCGCTTTTGTGAGCTGCGGTTTTTAAGGATAGCCCCTAAATCAGCAAGAGGAGTGAATTTTTTCTTGTTATCAGGATTAAATTCCCCTGCATCAAAGGCTTGCTTATCCTCAATTATAGTTTTTTGAATATTAGCAACTTCCGCTACATTATCTGCTTTGTGCAGTTCTTTTTCTTGCTGTTTAATGTGCGTTTTAAAGCTCTTTAGCTTTTTGCGCTCTGCCTTTTTATTGCGCAGCTCTGTTGCAATAAGTATCTCTTCGGCCTTTGTGTCTGCCTCTTCAAGAGCGTTTTCTTTGCGCTCGATACTTACATCAAGATTTTCGATTTTATTGCTAAGCGCATCTTTAATGGCAACGATTTTACTGGCTGTTTTTTCGAATAAGCTATGGAATTGTTTTGCCATTTCACGCTCTGCTTCTGCGATCATATCCATAAAATCCTGAAGCTTTCTCTTCTTCCTTTTATCACCTGCCAACAGGCCATCCATAGCCATGGATGAATGCTCTCCATGTACAAGATGTTGCAGGTCATATCCCGTCTCATAGCCCTTAAGCTCAAGCATTAGCTGGATAATATTACGAAAAGATTCCTTTAAATTATCCAGCCCAATAGATTGCGGGCTTTCCAAAAAACTGTTCAACTCCCTCATTGATATCGAGATAGGATCATCTTTTGCTGTTTGCTCGAAAGCTTTTGAATTAGTCATTTATTTCCCACTTTATTATATTTGTGCATCTAACCTAAAGTATTTTTCTTTTTGAGTCAAAAAAAGGGGGCGATAGCGCGCGCGTAGTATGTTACTATCTGCACCAATGAAGATTATTTACATCATATTTTTGCTTGTACTTGGCGGGTTTTCCTTGCCCGTAAATGCGCAATTACTTGCGCATAAGGCGTTATATGAAATTCACCTCACCACAAAAAAGAGCAGTGCCAGCATATCCAATATTAGTGGAAAGATGTTCTATGAGTGGAAGCCATCTTGCGATGCTTGGCTGTCTATGCATCGCTATGATATGCTTTATGAATATGCGGAGATGCCATCTGTGCGCGTCACCAGTGATTTTTCAACATATGAGGCCTTTGATGGTAAAAGCTTTAACTTTAACCTACAGCGCAAACATGACGGTGTGTTAATTGAAGAAATCCGCGGTAGCTCTGATAAAAAACAGGCTAAATACTCTATCCCTAAAAGCTTGTCCTTTCAGTTGTCGGAAGGCACATTATTCCCAACTGCTCATACATTAGCAGTCTTGGAGAAAATCAGGGCTGGCGATAAATTCTATAATGCGACAATATTTGATGGTAGTGATGCAGACGGCCCCGCCGATATTAGCAGCCTGATTCTATCCAAAGCCGAGCCGTATAATTTTGATGCAAGCGGCGCAAATCACCTTGATAAAGACTTGTTGAGTACGCCTAGCTGGAGCATACGCCTTGCGTTCTTCCCGCTTGCTAATTTTGAAGCTACAGCCGATTACGAGATGTCAATGACATTCCACGAAAATGGTGTTATCCGTGACATGATAGTTGATTATGGTGATTTTTCTGTAACACATAATCTAATCGCTTTGGAAGCCTTGGATGATGGTTGCTTAAGTGATATAAATAAAGAGTAGAAGCGTTAACTATTTAGAAACTACTAACGATTAGGATGTTTAGAAATACAATGTAATCACATAAATTTCTATAGATATAAACATGAAAAAAACAGTCCTTATAGTCGAAGATAATGAGCTTAATATGAAGCTATTCCATGATTTGTTAGAGGCGCATGGCATTGGCACTGTGCAAACTAATGACGGCAGATTGGCTTTTGATATGGCCAAAGAGCATAAGCCTGACTTAATTATAATGGATATCCAGCTTCCCGAAATTTCAGGCTTGGAAGTCACAAAAACCCTTAAACAAGATGATGATTTGAAATCAATTCCTGTTATCGCCGTTACTGCCTTTGCAATGAAAGGTGATGAGCAAAAAATCCGTGAGGGCGGCTGTGAGGATTATATATCCAAGCCCATTTCAGTCTCTCGTTTTATTGATGTTGTAAAAAAGCACCTCTATAAGGATGATCCATCCCAACTAAATCAGGGGGAGTTATAAAATGTCTGCACGTGTTCTTGTTGTTGATGATATCTTGCCTAATGTAAAACTGCTTGAAGCCAAGCTTTCCTGCGAGTATTACGAGGTTATTACCGCCACTAGTGGGTTAGAAGCTTTGGAAAAAGTGGAAAATGAAAACCCTGATATCGTGTTGCTTGATATTATGATGCCTGGAATGGACGGGTTTGAGGTTTGCAGGCGCATAAAAGCAAATCCCGAAAAAGCGCATATCCCCGTTGTTATGGTTACTGCATTAACCGATGTGCAAGACAAGGTACGCGGCCTTGAGGCTGGCGCAGATGATTTCCTTAGTAAGCCGATTAATGACGTTGCGCTTATGGCGCGGGTGCGATCTCTTGCACGGCTTAAAATGGCTATTGATGAGTGGAAGCTTCGCGAGAAT
>JAMONE010000211.1 GCA_027066695.1 Micavibrio sp.
TATATATTAAATGTCCTTCCATCTACGGTGAAGCCATAGCCATTGCTCTGGCTTTTCTTTTATCCAGTTTTCCAGTATGGCGTGGGTTTGTTTTATTACATCATCGGTTTTACGAGCGTTATTCTCGTCGTCAAATAAATCAATAGCAGGATAGGCTTGCAGCGTAAAGTTACAGCCATTAACGCGCACGCATCGAACAGGGACTAGCAGGCATTTATATTTCTGTGCAAGCTGCACAAAAACAGGGTTGGTCATTGCGGGAAGGCCAAAGAAGTCAATATCCATGCCTTCGTTATATTTTTGATCCACCAAAATTCCTAAAGAGCCGCGCTGCTTTAGCGTTTCAATAAGCAGCCTGCCGCTTTGCCGTGCTTTGGGGAATGCTTTTAAACGCCCGTTTAGGGTGCGCGCTTTTTCCAGTAATTTATCTGTCCACGGATTATTGGGTGCGCGGTAAGTCAGATTAACCGCGTGGTTTAGCTGCATTAGCGTTGCTGCGCTGTTGATTTCCCAATTGCCGATATGCCCGCCGATAAAGATAATGGGACGCTCATCATCTATATATTGACTTAGTAGTTCCTTGTTTTCTATTGTCGTATATTGCTGGCCGAGCCGCTCTAAATGGGGGTATTCGGCGATTATACGGCCTAAATTATCCCACATACCGCGGATAATATTATCTTGCTGCTCTTGCGTGGTTTCGGGCATGGCCATTGCGATATGGCGGCGAGCTTTACGATTCGCGGCAAGTTTAGTTCCTATTGTTCGGCCAAGCCACCCGCCTATATCAGACGCGCGTTGCGGTGGCAGAGCCTTAAAGAAAATAAACAGGCTATAGAGCAATATGGCTTCGAAAAAATAGCGTATATGCTTCATCTAGCCACCTTTTGAAGCAGATCTAATATAGCCGCCTCATCTTCCCAAACTAATTCTATTGGGAGAATATCTATATATTTACGGTATTTTTCGGCTATGCGCATACAGTCTTTTTCGGTTGTAATTAATTTGGCATTATTGTTTTTGGCTTCTTCGATTAAATTTTCCAGCTCTTTTGCGCAGTAGGGGTGGTGGTCGGCAAAGTCATGAAATGCGGTAATTTTAAAGTTATTTTGCAAAAGCGTATCATGAAATTTTTGAGGCTGCGCAAGCCCTGCAAAGCCGATATATTGTGCATCTTTGTCAAAATTACCTGTATTGAGTGCATTTATATGAGCCTTAAAAATTGGTATGTTTTCAGGGATTAATTCTTCAATATTTGTCTCATCAGTGCCGATAATTATAATGGCTTGCGCGCGCGATATGGCCGCGTCTATAGGTTCGCGCAAAGGGCCAGCGGGGAGCAGCTTTTTATTGCCAAGTCCTGATTTTCCGTTAATAACGATAATTGATAAATCTTTATGCAGGCCATAATTTTGAAAGCCATCATCCATTAATATGCAATCCGCGCCTAGCTCATGAGCTAGCATTGCACCGTCATAACGGTTCACACAAGTTATTGTTTTTGAATGCTTTGCGAGCAATAACGGTTCATCTCCTACCTCGGATGGATCATCATGAACCGATATGCACTGCGCCGCGTTTTGTGATCCGCCATATCCGCGTGAGAGGAAGTAGGGCGCATTCCATATTTTGTGCTTTATGATTAAATGATGCAGCGCGATGATCGCGGGGGTTTTCCCGCTGCCTCCTGCTGTTATATTTCCTATGCATATCACGGGGATAGGCGCGTTTCGAGTGGTCTTGCTGTTTAAATTCAGGT
This sequence comes from Micavibrio sp., assembly GCA_027066695.1. Lineage (GTDB taxonomy): Bacteria > Pseudomonadota > Alphaproteobacteria > Micavibrionales > Micavibrionaceae > UBA1672. Next base: position 1,760 of record JAMONE010000211.1, read on the forward strand.
TATGTCCAAATTTATAAATCATGCTTAAGGGTTGCATTATTCTTTCAATAATCGGCGTAGGTGACGCTGGATTTCTATACCAAAATTTTGGGGTTTTAATCGGCATTTAAAATATTTTCCTTACCTAAAACAGCTCTTATTTCTGCCATTACTTTTTCTATAACATGAATTTTGCTGTCTGAATATTGTTTCCCAGCATTTTGCAGCTCTATAATCTTTTCATTATCGGCAAGTAGTGAGATTAGCTCTGTCTCTAATTCTTGCTGATTATTGAGGCAGATTGCGGCTTTTGCATTATCCATCTCATCGAAAATATCTTGCAAATTAGCAACATTTGCGCCATGAAGCACTGCGCAGCCAAGTTGCGCGGCCTCTATCGGATTATGCCCGCCGCCGCCATCATCACTAAGTGTACGGCCAATGCAAGCAAGGGGGGAAAGGCGATAAAACACACCTAATTCGCCGAGCGTATCGGCTATATAAATATCGCTATTTTCTTTCGGAAGTTTTTTATCAGAGCCACGAAATTCAATATTAAGAGCAAATTTTTCACATGTATCTTTAATTTCATTGCGGCGTTGTGGGTGGCGCGGAACAATTATGGTAAGCAGCTCTGGAAATTGTTTTTTAAGCGCGATATGCACTGCGCAAGCAATTTCTTCCTCGCCTTTATGGGTGCTGGCATACAGCCATATTGGGCGTTGCCCGATATTTTGTGAAAGCGCGTCTAAATCGTGGTTGTTATAATCTAATGTGGCCGCGCTATATTTTAAATTATCTGTAACGATGATATTACGTGCACCAAGCTCGCTAAAACGTATTTTATCAATATCGGTTTGGCATAAAATTTTAGTGAACGTGGATAATGTTGTTTTGGCAAAAGATTTCACCCGCTGCCATGATTTGAATGATTTTTCAGACATATGCGCATTAACCAGAAGTGCAGGGATTTTGCGTTTGCCAATTTCATGCAGCATATTTGGCCATAGCTCTGATTCCATCCAGATCACGGCATCAGGATTCCAGTGAGCAATAAATTTAGCCACCCATTTCGGATGATCCAGCGGGTAGAATTGATGAAAGGCTTGCTTAGGCAGTTTTGCTGCCATGATCTCCGCAGAGGTTAGTGTTCCTGTAGTGACCAAAATATTTAAGTTGCTATCAATTTTTAAGAAATTATCGATAAGGATTAACGTTGATTGCGCCTCACCAACGCTTGCGGCATGTAGCCAGATTAGCTTACCAGAAGGGCGCAGCTTTTCGGTGATCGCCATCTTTTCTTGCACGCGCGCAGGTAGCTCTTTACCAGCTTTACAGCGTTTTTTTAATATAGCTCTAAGAAGCGGCGCACTTATATATGTAAGGGCTTTGTATGTTTTATACATAACGCATGGGTCTTTTAACGCCCGTAACATCCTTCAGCATCATCACTGGTTCCACCAGGGATAAGTGGGAATCCTCCTGGGTGATAGCGACAGGCAGGTTGCAGGCAGATTTTTTCATCATAGCTGGCTGGCCCAGGGCTTTGTCCTGAAACTTTTACACCAGTTGGTATAGGGTCACCAGAACATGGGCAGGTTGCGCCAGTACAATTTTGCGGGTTTGTTTCAGTTAAATATGTTTGAACAGGGTCATTCGTCCACGGGCCAGAGGTTAGCGCAGCAGTCAGGTTAACCCCCCAGTTTCCAAGGGGCAGTACGCTACATGTAACAGGCAGGCGGCGTTTATCGGGGCTAATCGCATATTCACCAAAAGTGTAGAAACCATCAAAAGATGCATCAGTGATAAAGTTAATACATTTTGCGGCCTGCCATACTCGCTTCATAATATTACAGCTATAAGCGGAGCTGCTAGGACTAGTACCATTGGGTAGTGGTACTGTGCCATGAAGAGAGGGGGGGACTGTATGCCTTATTGCTGTCGCGGTTGGGTGCCCCCCTAATGTTCCAATACTTACACCGCCATAATTGGAATTGAAATATGAGCCAATAGCATTCATAACAAGTCTATCAAGCGCGTTATCCATACTGGCTGGGCCAAGTGGATTACCATATGCAGCGGTTTCACTTAACATTTGTACGGCATGGTCGCCAAGTTCCCAAACTAATTGATCAAAACAAGTATATTCAAGCACACTATCGGGTTTTAAAATAATATTTTGGTTTTGTGTTATTTCTCTTTGCGCTTCTAGCCATGCGCGAGCAGATAGAGATTCGTAATATGCATTATCGCACGGGCTATCGGCAATTACTTGAGCGTGTGCAGTAATTGGCAGTAAGGAAATAGGTGATGCAAATAGCAGCAATAGCCATAAACAAGTCCTGCTTAATATTAATCTCATTGTCGTATCCTTTACTTTCATTACTTTTATACTCTTACTTCTGTTCTGTTCTGTTCTATTCTATTCTAATCAAATTACTTGTATTTACGCAAATAGCTTTTACAAAATGGGTAAACACAGACCCGTTATAATCGGAGGTATTGGTGCTCCCAAAATATATGGAGACTTTATTGGCTGGTAATAACATCCCGGATTGGGGCATATATGCTCAAGATGGATTTGATATGATCTGTTAATTGTATCTATCCCGCCTGATAATGAGTTTGATATATCATATGTAATAACTGGAATCCCTGTAGGTATAGGAAAGGCGCAAGTTATTATCCCTGGAAGACTTAGCCCCGCTGGTAGTGTTTTATCATCAGGAGTTTCTATACCAGGCATATAAATACCAGCCCCTTTTATCATATAGCTATATAGCTCCATTGCATCAAAAGATGAATAAGCATTTATTTGATCATCGTCAGTTTCAGAATCGCAGTTGTTAGCGATTCTTATTATATCATTAGAAAAGCCAGTCTTAACACCAGAAACAACGCCGCCAGCTGGTGGGCACAATTCCTCTGGGTCAATGTCTATATCTATACCCACATCTACACCTGCAATCTCCGTTGTTGCTTCTAAATCACTGGGCATTTTTTCGAAATGACCGCCACCAGGGTTTGTGTTTTCATATTTTGTTGTGCTTTCGCCTGCCTCTATAGTGTCATCAGATTCGTGGCCTGGTGAACATGATTGAGGAATGGTGCGCGGGTCAGACTCAACCAAATGTTTAAATGATCTAAATCTATCATCTTCACCAAAATCAATACATCGTGAAATATCCCATACAGTAGACATATGAGAGCAAAGATAGCTGTTAGAGCCAATAGATCCTGTACTTAGAGTGTTGTCAATATTTATGCTTTCCCCCATAAATGTATGGCTGTAATTATTATCAATATAATTTTTTAATGTTGGAAATAATAATGCTTCAAGGCGAATATCTAGTCGATCATCAGGAAAAACAACGTTGTAGTTATCTTCTGGCTCTTTGTCAGGGCACGTATCATCACAGCCATGAGTGTGAGGTCTGTCACCAGGATCGCCATCACCATGATCGCCGCCAACCCATAAATTTAAGTCAACATCTTCCCATTCAGTACTTTCACTAAAAGCCGTTCCTGCGTTATGAGCGGCGATATTCACCAATTGATCAAAACATGTATATTCTAAAACGCTGTCTGGTTTATGGATTAATTGCTCGCTCATAATAACTTCGCGGCTGGCTTCCATGTATGCGCGGCTATAGATTTGGTTCATAAAATTACCATCACATGCGCTGGTTGTTGCGCCTGTTTTATTGGTATGCGGAGCAGGTGTGCCAGTTTTAGGGCCGTTAAAAGCCGCGCTTATTCCTGCGCTGTTATTATCGTAGATATCATAACCTGTCCCTGTACAATTAGTAGTGCAAAGCCCTAGGCTTGGACATGGAACACCAGGGGAACAGTTAGCCAGCGCAATACCGCTTCCAAGCGATATACTTAGGAAGAGCACAGTTACTACCATGTAATTTAATTTTAGCACGCTAATTTTATTTACCTCAATTACTTACTCATCGTTCATTATATACATTTTTTGTGAAGGCGACCACACATATATATTAAAGTTATAATCATTTATTTCGTTTTTGAACACCAATATATCTTTTATACCGTGAGAATAGGTGTTTGCGAGCACAATATTTCGAGCCATAATCTTGGATAGCAGTATAAGTTCACCATTTTTTTCGGCTATAATGCTGTGAATGCATAGGGCTTTGCTATCATCGCAGGACTTGCGCTTTAAAATATGTTCATCAAGGCCATCACTATTTAAATCAACTTTGGCAATATTATATATGTCTATATCTGTGTCATATATTTGCTCAAGAAATAAGCCTATTTGGTATTTCAATGACGGGCTTATTTGCTTGCTATAGTCAAGCTGCTCTACAGCGCCAGCAGAGTAGGGGGCAACACTCAAAGCAAATAATATAGTAAGAAAAACCCTGCTATACATGGTATTTAAACAAGATCTATATCAAGGATAGCCATTTCAAAGCTAAAGGATATTTCACCTTCATCTATAATTTTATAGATAAGTCCGATAAATTCACCATCAACCATAACCTCAATAGAATCGGCTGCCTTTTCGCGCTTCTTAACTGTAATGTTAGGGGTTTTAAATGTGCGTTCAAGATGTGCTTTTAACTGCGCAGTTTCTTCCATAGTAATATTATTATCCATTTTAAAAATCCTTTTATTTAATTTGTTAATCCATTTGATACGGCTTCATAGCATGCTTTGGCAAGTGTTTTTCTGTTTTCGAAGTCATGTGCTTTTAATGGCTCGTGAAAATTAAGCGAGATAACCGCGCCACTGCTTTGTGCAAACCGCCATAAATGCTCGCCTAATGGAGTGTCCATATTGATATGCCATGAATATAAGTCGCGGGTTTCTTGCGTCTCAACAGGCTTGCCGTCAACGCTTTGCATTTTTAATGTAAATGGCTGCACGTATATATCTTTCAAATTTTCTTTCATAGCGATAGAAAATAAGCTGGATTTAAAGGGGATAACTTCTTTGCCATCTGTAGATGTTCCCTCGGGGAAGATAATCAGGCTTTTCCCATCATT
>JAMONE010000212.1 GCA_027066695.1 Micavibrio sp.
CAAGAGCTTTCATCCACTGTTTCTTTATGCAGATTATATGGGTGCGCCTGTACTTACATTTTCGCCTGTAATCGCTGGTAAGAGCAAATAATGCCCGAGCTTCCAGAGGTAGAAACTATTAAGCGCGGAATGGCGGCTGCGCTGCTCGGCAAGAGCATAAGCAATATGCGTGTTAATCGTTATGATTTGCGCATACCAATCCCGCAAGATTTCGCGAAACGCCTAATGGGTAAAACTATTACAAAGCTAGAGCGGCGCGGTAAATATATCATCATGCATATGGGCGCAGATATTGTTGCAATTTTGCATATGGGCATGTCGGGGCGAATCAATATCTTTCCTGTTGGCATTGAGTATGCCGCGCAAAAGCACGATCATGTGGTGTTTAACATGGATGATGGCACTTGCTTTGCCTATGAAGACCCAAGGCGATTCGGTATGCTCTATCTGGCAGATAAAGACTGGCGCAAGGCAAAGCGATTCGCGTTTATGGGGGTAGAGCCTTTGGATGATTGGTCAGGCGCAGATTTGTTCGAATCGCTTAAGAATAAGAAAGCCTCGATTAAATCCGCATTACTAGACCAGCGCGTTGTGGCAGGGCTTGGCAATATTTATGTGTGTGAGGCATTGTTTCGTGCTTATATTAATCCTACGCGCCGCTCTAACAGCATAACAAAAGAAGAGGCTGGCAAGCTTGTTAAGCATGTGCGCGATATTTTAGAGGAATCAATAAAATCTGGCGGCTCTACTTTGAAGGATTACAAACATACTGATGGCTCTTTGGGTTATTTCCAGCATGGCTTTGCTGTATATGATCGCGCAGGAAAATCTTGCCCGAATAAAGATTGTGCATCAAATATATTACGCATAGTTCAAGCTGGACGCTCAACATTTTATTGCTCATCATGTCAGAAATAGAAAGATATTATAATGTTTAGATATGTAGCTATAGTTTTTTTCGCTTTTATAGTTTGCGTTAATGCTGCAAATATTCGCGCTGAAGAAAATTCTTCACCTGAATTTTTCTCTGTCTTACAAGATGTCCCGTTGATGGATGGTATGGAAGAGCTTACAGAACATGCGCTTTCTTTTGATAAACCAGAAGGGCGCATAAGCGAATCGATTGCGCTCATGCACATGGTGACAAAAGAGCAGGTGCTTGATTTCTATAAAGAGGCATTGCCGCAATTTGGATGGGGCTTAGTTTCGCAAGGTCAGTTTTTTCGAAAAGGTGAGCTTCTTGAAATATTTTTTGAAAATGATAATGGCGATAATTTAGTTAAAATCACAATAAAACCAAGCTTGTAATATTGATATTGAATATAATGAGTAAAAATGATTCTTAAATAATGCATGAATCACTTGACAGCAAGGCCTATTCCCGCGTATTACTCTTCAAAATCTAAATTGGATTTAAGGAATTTTGTAGTCTTAAGTATAGTGACTGCGCCCAAATAGTAAGCATAAGAATTTATTCCTGTGGAAAACTTTGGGTATAAAAATGTATAAAAGAACGTAAGTAAAGGTTTGAAAAGGTTTAATAATGGCTAATCATGCATCATCAAAGAAAAGAATTCGTCGCAATGAAAAACGTGCGGAAATTAACACTACTCGTCGCTCTCGTTTGCGCACCTTTATAAAGAATGTAGAGACAGCAATTCTTGCTGGTAATTCACAAGAAGCAAAAGACGCTCTAAAGGCCGCTCAGCCTGAATTAGACCGTAGTGTTTCAAAGGGAATTATGCACAAGAAAACAGCATCTCGTAAGCTCTCACGCTTAAGCGCAAGAGTAAAAGCTATCTAATATTATAAATATTAAATATACCCTATAAGCTCATAATAAATAATAATTTTTGCCTTACTATATAGATAGTGAGGCAATTTTTGCATTTCCGATTTTATTTTTGAATTATAATTTCTTTTTTAAAAATCATGATTTGTTCTTATTGCCTGTTAGTAATTTTTTGTTGTACTCTATTTTCATCGCCAACAAATGATAACAAAATAAAAAACATCTGTTGGACACCATGCAAAAGTATTCGGGCTTGGCTATAAAGGTTTAACCTTTATAATTAAGTAGAATGCAGCGTGATTTAAGGGATACCCGCTAAAACGAGCCATTTTGTTGGCATCGAGTTTTAGGTGGGCAACCAATAGAAAAACCAGATTAAAAAATGTTTTTGCAAATTACTATATTTTTGCAAACGGTATTTTGTGGCCAAAATTTATGTCGCAAATAGAATTTAATATTAACTGTAATTGTAACTTTTAAGAGTGGAGAAAAGAATGTCTGAAAGCCTAAATAAAGCACCAGCGCAACTGAAAAAGAACAACATAAATTTAGAGGATACTCCACTAGAACCCACTGTTGAGCTTAAAAAATTGTGGAATAATATTCATACGGCAATGCGTAAAGAATTTGGTGAGGCTATATTCAGAAGTTGGTTAAAACCTTTAACTCTGCGTGCTTATTATCATGGCACTATGGAAGTTTCTGTTCCGACGCGTTTTATGCGTGATTGGATACAAACCCATTACGCCGAGCGTATATCTGCGATGTGTACAGAGCAAAACCCTGACGTTAAGCGCGTGCAAATAGTTGTTGTGCAAAATGCCATTCTTGATGATAAGCCAGACGAATCATCAAAAGATACAGAATCCGCCGTTGCAAATTTAGATCTTAAAGCCTCTATCGCCGAGATATCATCTCCATTAGATCAGCGTTTTACATTTGATAGCTTTGTTGTTGGTAAGCCTAATGCCCTTGCACATGCTGCGGCTCGCCGTGTTTGTGAGAGCGCAAGCGTTCCGTTTAATCCATTGTTTTTATATGGCGGTGTTGGCCTTGGAAAAACTCACCTAATGCACGCAATTGCGCATGTTATGGCCACAGATTTTCCTGAAAAAGTCGTTATGTATCTTTCTGCCGAGAAATTTATGTACCAATTTGTAAAAGCTCTGCGCGCTAATGAGACTATGAATTTCAAAGATCAATTCCGTAGTGTTGACGTTCTTATGATTGATGACATCCAGTTCATCGCGGGCAAGGATTCTACTCAAGAGGAGTTTTTCCATACTTTTAATGCTCTTGTTGATCAGAATAAACAAATAATAATTTCATCAGATAAAGCGCCAAGCGATCTAACAGGTATTGATGAGCGTTTGCGTTCACGTCTTGCTTGGGGATTAGTTGCGGATATTCACCCAAGTACATATGAGCTTCGCCTTGGCATATTGCATTCAAAACGTGAGAAGCTGGGCGCGAATGTTCCTGATAGTGTGCTTGAATTTTTAGCTCTGAAAGTAACTTCTAATATTCGTGAGCTTGAGGGTGCGTTAAATAGAATCGTGGCCCATGCCGATGTTACCAAACAGGAAATTACACTTGAATCTACGCAAGAGGTTTTGCAAGATCTGCTCCGTTCTCATGATCGCCGTATTACAATAGATGAAATTCAGCGAAAAGTAGCAGAGCATTATAATCTGCGCCTTACAGACATGCATTCTGCGCGTCGTGCGCGTCAGGTCGCTCGTCCTCGTCAGGTGGCTATGTATTTGTCTAAATTGCTGACAGCGCGCTCTTTGCCAGAAATTGGCCGTAAATTTGGTGGGCGCGATCACACAACTGTGATGCATGCGATTCGCAAAGTTGAAGAGCTTATGGGGGATGATGCACAAATTGCACAAGACGTAGAAGTCGTCCGCCGCGCTCTAACTGGCTGATATGTAGAATCCCTTATGCAAAGATTTCTATAGATTTTTTATTTTACGCACGCCACGCTGTGGCTTACAGAAACGTTGTAAGCATAAAATGCTCTTATGAACAACCCCGCCGCAAGCAACGGGGTATCGCGTCATTGCAAGAAGCTTTAGCTCCGCGGCAATCCAGATTGCTTCGTTTCGCTCGCAATGACAAAACGCCCCAAGGGGCGGGTAATTAACCCAAAAAAGATTAATCCAAACTACTGAAACACTACCGACCAGAGGTCGGTAGGTCCGAGTGGGATTAAAATTCGAGTTAGTGTGGTTCGTGGTGCTTTTCAAGGTACTGCAAGATTATATCATCTGTTATGTTTGCCACTAGCTGTGCAAAAATATCTCCTTGCCCAAAATTTACGCCCCCAATAGCGTTTTTTAAACTCTGAAAACTCTTGCTGTATTTTACGTAAAGATCGCCCTTTTACACGCTGCCTAAAGAACCTAAGCAGCCATTGACTTAGTTGCTTTTTGAACAGCTTGTGTCATTTGTGCGCTTACTGGCTCTGCGCTGTCAGTTAAGACTTTCGCGCTAATTTCAGAAATTTTTGTTGCACCGCTAACGAAGTCATCAAAACCTGATTTCGCAAGTTTATTTTGAATTTCAGAAAAATCAGCAACGTTTTTTACGCTCATAATTTCTTTAACAAGAGCAGCTTGTTTTTCTGCGGAATCTTGCGCCAAAGACATCATTGCGCCCATAATATCTTCCATGCCTTTCATGAGTATAGCACTGGATTTTGTGCAAGCTTCTGAGTATCCTGTATTAAAATCAGCAGTTTCTTTAAGTATTTTATCAAGTTGTGGCGCGGTTGTTGCTTTGCTCATAACTTTATCTCCATAATATTTTTGTCAAAATTCATATCCAAGTGCAAAATAACAAATATTTTTGCATTGCACAATATAAATCAAATTACACATACAAAAGCATTTAGTCAAGCATTTTTTGTGCGCCGCACAACTTTATTTGAAAAACATAAAACATGGACACAAGATTACAAATATAGTACAATTTATTGTTGTTTATTACCTTCTTTGCCGTCAACTTCATATATCTTGGGATTAATTTAAACGTGACAAACGCAAAATACATAAATGCTCTGCATAAAAAACCCAATTCTATATTGGTCATGCTTACTATATTTATGTGTGCCTTTATATTCACTAATTCAGCGGCAAATGCAAAAGCAAACAAGAAATATGCTGCGGTTGTTATTGACACGGAGACTGGCCTTGTATTGCATCAGGAGAATGCGAATAAGCGTTTGCACCCTGCATCATTAACAAAAATGATGACGTTATTAATGGTGTTTGATGCGCTAGATCGGGGAGAGATAAGGCTTAATACCCGCATTAAAATCTCACCATATGCCACCAGCATGATACCTAGTAAACTTGGGCTAGCGGCAGGTGAGAGCATCAAAGTTAAAGATGCTATTTACGCGCTGACAACGAAATCTGCAAATGATGTTGCTGTTGCGCTGGCGGAAAAGCTTGGCGGCACGGAAAAGAAATTTGCAGTAATGATGACAAAAAAAGCGCGTGAGCTTGGAATGCGTAAAACCCGCTTTAAAAATGCATCGGGCCTACATCATCCTAAGCAAGTCAGCACTGCGCGTGACATGGCTAAACTTGGGCAAGTGCTGGTCACTACTTATAAAAAGCATTATCATTACTTCTCTAAAAAGAGCTTTAAATATAAGGGTAAGACATATCGCAGCCATAATAAATTAATGGGTACATATGCGGGTATGGATGGCTTAAAAACTGGCTATATTAATAAGTCAGGCTTTAACCTTGTCTCTTCAGTCGTTAGAAATGATCGCCGTTTAATCGGCGTTGTGTTTGGCGGAAAGACGGGCAAGTCACGAAATGCACGAATGAGGCAACTGCTTGATAATTCATTTAACAGAATTGCTACTATGAGGATTGCCAATAACGCTATTGTGCCAGTGCCACAAAGAAAACCTGCATCATATGCGTTCAAAACCGCGCAGCGTTGGGCTATGCTTTCCCCTGCTAATGATAATTCAATGTTTAATCGCATGATTGGTCAAGGTGACTATGACATAAATGTGCGCAACCGCATCGAGACTGGTTTAATTGCTATTTCTGCTCATATGGGGCAGAGCATCCCGACATATATATTCCCCAATGATTATAATAGTTATAAGCCAGCAAAGATGGTAAATATCCCAAACCGTAATATTCAAAAAGGCAATTGGTCAGTACAAGTTGGCGCGTTCACAACGCGCGCACGCGCTGATAATGCTGTGATTAAAAATATGGATAATCTGCCCAAAGATTTACGTCATAGCAAAAGCATGATTGCACCGCTTAAAACCGAGCAAGGCTGGATTTTCAGGGCTAGATTGAGCGGATATAGTAAATCCAGCGCAAAGGATGTTTGTAGAATTATACATGAGTGCATTGTAATCTCGCCAAGCACTTATCGCTCGTTAAACAAATAAATCAGATGTCAGATAACAACAAAAATAACAGCCAAAGTGGCAATGTCCTTATCATTATATTGCTGGCAATTGTGCTTATCGGCGCATTAACTGCGGCTTTGCAAAGCACATCACAGCAAAGCTCTCACATTGATAACGAAACATTGATACTTCGCGTATCCGAAGTGCAACGCTATGCTTCAGAGCTAGAGCGCGGCGTTACATTCATAATGCAAAACGGCTTTAGCGAGAGTGACGTGCGCTTTTCTCATCCTGATGCACACGGCGATTATGGCGATCTTGGCGCGGATGCGGATAAGGGCGACCAGCTATTTGCCCGTGAAGGCGGCGCGGCGCGTTATCGGCTTGCTCCTAGTGATGTTAATGATGAAAGCGCGTGGGAGTTCTATGGCAACACAGCCCTTCCTGATGTCGGATCAAGCAAAGCAGAGCTTATCGCCGTATTGCCTAATGTTACGCAAGCTTTTTGTGATAGGGTAAATAGTAATTTGGGCTATGACG
>JAMONE010000213.1 GCA_027066695.1 Micavibrio sp.
TTTGAAAACTTTAATCCCGCGCCAAATGTTTAAAATAGCAATACAAGCGGCAATTGGCGGCAAAATAATCGCACGCGAGAATGTCTCGGCTATGCGTAAGGATGTAACGGCTAAATGCTATGGCGGAGATATAACGCGCAAGAAAAAGCTGCTGGAAAAGCAGAAAAAAGGTAAAGCCAAAATGCGCCAATACGGCAATGTCAATATCCCGCAGAGTGCCTTTATTGCCGCGCTTAAGATGGGTGATGATTAGGTGAATTACACTATGTTATGGTTGAGGTAGCAGCATCATTACCGTAGTATTTATCCCAAATATCATTGACTACATCACCCACATACTCTTTAAGTGCCCTGTTAGGAAACATATTTCTGTACATATCTATCACCTTTTAAATTATTTTAATTATTAATGTACTGACACTACCACATGAAAATAAAATATGTCAATAAACCGTAAGGAAGCGTAAATTTTACAAACTACAAAGCGAGACAAAGATTACGGTAGTTATAGTTATCTTTGAACGCTCTGTTTATCCCTATAGTTATTGTCAATTCAATACTATATTTCATAAATTTTGCGCGAATCAAAGCCGCTGCCTTGGTAAGGGGCAGCGGTATGAATATAAGTTAAGTAAGCGTAATTGGATGTTATGAGGAAAAAGTAAAATCTTTTTAGATTTAACCTCTTCAGCTTTTTGTGTGAGGTTCTCAAATCATCTATTTATATTATCAAATTAAAATGTGTCAGAAAAAAGGAGATATAATGCTATTTTAAAGAAGTTTTTATTGTTGTTACTTCATATTGTCTTGCGCAAGTTTTTCTGATGCCGCTATTATAGTATCAAAGTCAGGGCGTTCAGGGCGATAGCGCACATCATATCTATTTTCCATGCTGTTTATTTGTGCGTATAGTTTGTTAACTCGCTCTTTAGCTTTTTGAGTTTGTCTATATTCTGCGGAGTATTTTTCGATTGTCCCATTGTTTATTTTTTCATTATTTGCGCCGATTATAAATGAAAGATGCGCGCCTTCTAAAAAATCCGATGTTGAGCTTAATCCTTGTGAAATACTTAGTTTTTGCCCAATTGTTTTAGGTTTTAAAGCGTAATTAAATGTTGCAGTGCCCATTGCTCCCCTTAGAATCATGGAACATCGCCCTTCATATTCATTTAATACTGCGACAAGGGCAATATTTCCATTATATGAAATGTTAATATCTTTACCAGCTTTGGCAAAAGAATCTTCAGCTATTTTAATTGATGCCTCATAATTTCCATTATTAAGCACATCACATTTTTCAATAACATCAAAAAACTGGTGGTAATCATTTTGGGAAAATATGGTATTTCCTTTGTGGTATACGGCCACCCATCCGCCATTATTATATTTACGCTCGTAAGAGTTAATGCAATGTTGCCATAACTCATCCCACTTGATTTTTACAGACCGATTTAATAATGGGCCATGTCTCTCATAGTTATTAATTATGTTAGATACCATGCGTATGCAGCTATGCATATTATGTGTGCGAACTACATATGTTTCTTCTGCTATTTCACCAGTTTGCAGAGTAATGGACATGCGCGTGCTAGGACAGGAAAGGTCAAGGCGCTTACCGTTGCTATCTGCATTACTTTCGTTAATTATAAATTTTTCACGCAGTAGTGAGGTATCAATATCCATGCCTCATAGTAACATAATTATGCAGCAAGACGAGTATTTGTTTGCTCGTAATGTTGTGGTGCGCTGTCAAGCATATCTAGCTGTTTTGCGTAATAAGCAAGATTATGTTCGATCTTCATGCGCCTTGGAAGGTCATTCATGAAATTTTGCATCTCATTATTTATTGAACTTCGCATGTTGAAACTACTTGAAATAGGGTTGTTTGCAAGGCGGGCAAGTGTTCCTTGTCCGTGAGATGCTTTCTTTTGGTTGCTTCCCTCTACATCTGTAATATATTCGCTATAGCATTCCATAGCGGCTGTTGCGTCAAATTCTTGTGTCCAGCTTCCTACACTTTCAGATATAGCCTCGGAAAATGCGCTTCCAAGAGCGCCTTCTATCAGCATAGAACCAAGCATACCATCATTGTCGCTGGCTACTTTGAAATTATGATTGCTTTTGATAAAAAGAGGACCTTTATTATTAGGCTGATCAGGATGTGGAGCAAGTTTTTGTAAATCTTGCATTAAGCCTGTTATGCTGCTCATAACTGCTTGTCTTGCTCTGTCTTGATTAATTGCGTAATTCATAGTATCTCCCCTTTGTTAGGTTGATACTATGTGAGACAAGTAAACGTGAGTTTAATTATTGATAAAATTCGAAGTAATTCTTACTTTTACTTTAATCTATATTTGAATAAAATTCATATAAAATTTTATATATTGGTGCGTTAAAATAGATAATCAACCCTAACACCTCGCCATTGCATGCTTTAATCCATAGAATCACGCGGATTTCACGGATAAACCATGCAATGATGATTTTGTTATGTTTTTCAAGTAAAATATATATAGTAACTTGAATTAAGAATATGACACCACTTGTCATCTCAAACACGTTAGTGAAGAGATCTAAAATGTTGCAACGGGCTAAGATTTATCCTCTTGCTATGCAATCGTTCGAAATGACACTGTGTGATTTTTAATTCGAGTTACTATATATTTTATACACCCTCTCTCGTCTCTGCGATTTGGGTATCTTATATTGTTTAACAAGCAATATTAATTGAACATAGAATCGATATCACCTTGAGAAGCATCTCCGCTTGTATCATCTTCATCGAATAATGAATCTATATCATCTTGTCCAGCAGCATCATGAATTTTTTCTTCTATAAGGCTTTCATCTGGTTTAACATCAATACCAAGTTTTTCGAACGTAGCACTAAGCTTAGATTCTATACTGTGAAGGCTATCTAAGGTGTTACGTATCCGTTGCCCTGCAAGGTCTTGGAAGGTGCAAGCCATAAGAATAGCCTGAATATCATTTCCTATGCTTTCTCGTACTTTATCCCTAGTTTTTTTGTCGCTCCAGTCTTTATCATCTGCAATTTGTTCTGCAATGCTATCTGCTGCATCTAAAATATTATTAGCGGCCTTTTCTGTATCTTCAATAACAGCCTCAAGCTCTACCCCTGTATTTGCCGCAGTGCTACCTGTTCCTTGGTAATTAATAGCACCCAACACTTCAAGTATTTCAGAAAAGCGATTTGTGACGCTTTCCTCGGCCATATCAGCTTGTTGCGCAGAGGCATTAATCTCCATTGAAAGCTCATCAAAGCGCCTTGCTATAAAAGTTTCTAACACACTAAGCTGCGAATTAACCTTATCAGCCGTTTTGTACATATCTTCTTGCTCTGGTGTTAAGACGCTGTTTTTAAGATGCTCTGACATTATTTATCCTTGTACATTAATGCTTACTACTTATTGAACAGTAACAACATAATATTAATAAAATATTTCTAATATTAAATATAAAATTTGTCTTAGGTTATAATCAAGTAGATTTTATCGGTTTATACAAATCGAATACATCGATAATCTCTAATAATTGCTCAATTTCTTTTTTGCATTGCATTGCCTGTGCCTTTGTTTTAACAGGAACAAACAGGTTTGAGGCCTCGAACATATCATTTGAATTAGGTATCATCATAAAGACATATTTTTTACCAAATAATACAGCTGTAAGCGGCGCATCATCAAAAACTTCCGCGGCTTCCGACAGCTCTTTTAACAGTCTATCTCCAATTACAAGCTCCGCGCTGTCTGGCTTTGTTGAATAAATTTGGAACTTATCCCACTCAGGATTAGATACACTGATATGCACCTCTTTCATTGTTTTCCAGCGAGTCTTGGAATAAGCCTTTACCATTTTATGATTTGCAGTGATAATTGTGTGTCCATCAATTACATCTTGCGGTGTTTCTAGCAGCACAAAAATACCATCAAATATAGGTTCATCTTTTTTAGTTTTTGTGTAAAGCCGTGCTTCTGAAAAAACAACTTTCACACCCTTGTATGTACCCATAAAACAATCTTCCGCAACATATTTATCATGAGCAGGAATCACTGCGAGTTTTTCAATTATTTTTGAACTAACACCGCGCTGCGGATAGAAGCTTAACCCGTTTAATGTATTGGCCAATTTGGGCATAAATATAGTTTTATGTTCTTTTTTATATCTTTTTAATGGTGCTCCCGCCCAAATATTAAAAAATATTATAGGTATGATAGGTATGATAATAGACATTACAGCTGGGCCTAGCACTGCCTTCACAAGGAAAAACCAGCCAAAACCTACCGCGCCTATAATGGCGAAGAAAATATTTAGGTTTAATGCAATAAACCCACGGGCGCGATGCTGCTTCATTCGTTTTAGCCGCATATTTTCTGATTCGTCAATTAACGTTGCGATATTGTCGTTAAAGCGTTTGTTATCTACACGGTTTAAATCGCTACTGTTATTCATTAATGTTTCTTTATTTTTCATGCTTCTATCTAACCAGTTGATTATTAATAGTGCAAGAATTTTAACAATATTATTTAGGGTCAGGACCTATTAATTCCACTGTATTCTTAGTGAAAATAAATTGAGTATGAATCATTCACTTTACATGATGTTTATGAAATAACCGCAAAGCTATAGAGGCTTGTTTGTATTATTATGGCATATTCAAATATAGTGTGATTTTAGCATTGCATTATAAACGAGCTAAGCATATAACCCCCATGTCCCTGATCGCTGATCCTCCCCCCACATAACATTTTAGCGGTTGGGGCTTCTTTTTCCCCATTATATTTATATAACTTACATTGCACTTATGTAGAATATAGTTTTATATGATTTAAAAACAATTGAGGATTAAAAAATGAAAAAGAATATCGGATGTATGGATCGCACACTACGCTTCATCGCTGCTTTGGCTTTATTTAGCTTGTATTTTATTTTTGATAGTGATCTTCGCTATCTTGCATTTATTGGATTCGTGCCGCTTATAACAGCAATGCTAAGCATTTGCCCTGCCTACTGTATTATTGGTGTTAACACATGCACAAGCGGAGAAAGCAAAAGCTCGGAAAAAAATAGCGATGATTCATGCTGCGGCGGCTGTGGTAGTGTTGATAAATCTGAAGATTAAGCACTTTAAGCGATAACCATACTACGCTGTGCATCAATTCCCATGGCATAGATGATAGGCTCGCTGCTTTCTTGGCGTTTGATAAAGTCATCTTTACAAGCAAGGCCGTCCCAGCCTATTTGGATAAGGCTTTGCGCTACCGCTCCGCCTAATGTTGTCCCTGCGCCTATGGTAATTATGCAATCGGGGGCAAATTCTTTCACCCCTACTTGCACGGCCTTAGTGAAGTCATAATATTCACATACTTGATGGTTAAGCGTGTAGTCATATATTTCTGAAGCTTGCGTAGCGTGCGCTCGCCAAATATGCCCGCGCCCGTCGATTAAGGGGATGGTTGGGGCGTTAAACATATCGCTTGAGAATAGCTCTAATGCTTTATCGGATATGGGTTTTTGTAAGCTTGTATGAAACGCTGCATGGTTTGGCAGGATAAGCGGAAAACGTTCTTGCACAGTGGGTAGAGCTTTTTGTAATAGCTTGATAGCTTTATCACTACCGCCAAATACAATAAATCCGCCAAGCTCTATAGATATATGAGCATCACATTCAGCCATAATACGCATAAGCTCTTCGCGTTTACCCTCAATTACCTGCCAATTATCATCGACGATAGGATAGATAAGCTGCCCGCCTATCAAGGATTCTTGCATCATGCTTCCCATGGTATTTATCAGCTTGGTAGTATTAAGCTCGGACAAAGCACCACCGCAACCAAGAGCAATATACCAGCCCATGGAATTACCCGTAACCGCAACAATATCGAATTTATCTTGGTCGATAGACATATAATCACCATATGCACAAGCATATATTAAAGGAGAAGCGTTATCACCTCTACTATGCTGCTTGATAGAATATGCGCTTGCTTGGTCTAAATCGGTGATAGTGGTTTGGTTTTGCCCAGCGCGGTATTCGTCAATCATAGAGATAAACTCTGGCTTATCCGCATGGTGCTTATATAAATAGCCAAGCTCGGCTTTATTGTAAGTCCCTCTACCTGGTGCGATGACTAAAGCTCTTTTCTTCATAACGCGCCCTCCATTAACTCTAATGCATGGGCGATAATTTTATCTTTGCTCGGCAAAGTCGCGGCGTAGGCTTTACCCAGCGGGATAAAACAATCATCCGCCGTCAGGCGTTCAAACTTTGGCAAAGGCTCAATATTTTCCATTATCATCGCCATAAGAGCTTCACTGATAGAGCCAGTGCGGCGGCATTCATCAACTATCAAAACATATTTACATGGCTTAATCGCTTTGATTATGGCTTCTTCGTTTAACGGCGCGAGCCAGCGCATATCTATAACCCGCAGTTTTATCCCATGCTCGCCTTCCAAAACTTTGGCAGCTTGACGTGATAAGTAATAGCCATTGCCGTAGGTAAGTATGCAAAGTTCCTTGCCTTTGCCATGGACATGGATATCACCAAGCGCAATTGGTTTTGTATCTGCATATAAGGAAGTCCAAAGCCCGTCTTTTTC
>JAMONE010000214.1 GCA_027066695.1 Micavibrio sp.
GCAGGATTATAGGCAAAAAGAATATACATTGCGTAAGGCATATAAGGTGATATAAATGATGAAAAAATGAATACGACAATACTGGCTAACAGCAATGATCCGCGCAACTCCTTCCAGAAATGTGACACGGAATAAACAACGCCATAGCTTAATATACCGATCATTACGGGGGCTATTGTCCCATTTTTATCGGCAATTATAAATGCAGAGGTGCCGATAATTGCGCATATTGCCATTATGTACCATTTTATAGCTTTAAAAAATGCTTCTGCCATATTTAACTGCCCTATATTAATTTTGTTGGTTTGACTATAGCGTTATGTTTTTGATTTGTCGATATCTGCAATATGTTTAAAAATTTAGATAATTTCAAAACGATAATCCTAGACAAAAAGCCCTTTTTCATATTAACATAAGAGTATGGATGTCGTTCGAGACATACGGATTAGACCAGCTAATTTAAAGCTTATAAACGGTATAATCACTTATCACATTATTTTAATTAATGGTATTTCACACAAGGAAAGGTTTAATGATATGTCTATTGAGGTAGAAACTGTAGTTGCTGTATCTGTTATGATGGCGGTTTTCTCTGCTGTCGCGGCGGTAGGTACAAGCATTGTTTTGGGAGCAGGTTTTGAGCGCTTACGTTCAGGATTTGAAGTAATTCGTAAACAAACTGGATTTTTCAGTGATGCTATTTATAAGCTGGAAGAAAAAATGGAAATTGTCGATGATCAAGCGGGCAAGTTTTCCCATTCCATTGCTGTTATGGAGACTAAAGTTTCTGGTGTTGGCGAGCAAGCTAATGCTTTTAATGACTCAATGCAAAGATTAGAGAAAAAGGTTGATATAGTTGACAAGCAAGCTGGATTCTTTGGTGATGCTATTCATCGCCTTGAAAATAAGGTTGATAATGTGAGTGCGCATGAGGAAAAATTATCTGAAAAAGTAGACCAACATGCTAATGCAGAAGTTATCAGCGTCGGTAAGACAGAAGCTTTGGTTTCTCATGCTGAAGAGCTATTGCTTCAGATGGGTGAATTGGCTGAAAAAATGTCAGAAAATAACTCTGCGCCAATATTATCATATAGTGACGTTGATAAGGGACGGGACGTATCCGCGCATAGCTTTGCTCATTACACCCATATGCCCGCAGTTGATGCACCGCAGGGCGGTATGGGGTATAACTAAGCTGTTATATATTATTAGCGGGAGGATGAAGGCTAGATTTTGCTAGCCTTCTTTTTTGTGGATTTAGGTATAATTAGTGGAAAGAATGTGTAAACATAGATATAAGATAGAGTATATTTATGTTTGTTATAATTTTATGTTGAGGAATTTCTTTTGTCGATATCTTTTGTTGTTTGGCTTTCAATATCAGTTTTTCTTTTAGGGTTTTGGTTTTGGACTATATATATCCTTATCAGGCAAAGAAGAGCGTGGAAATTCTATGCGGAAAAGAAAAAGCTTCGTTATGATTCTAACGGATTTTATGAAGGCATATCCTTGAATGGGGCTGTTGACGGGTATAAAATAGCTATTTTCACCAGTGAGCATTCAGAGCTTGATGCACGCTCGCAACGGCGTTTAAGTGCAATTGAGATTAATCTCCACTCATCTTTAGATACGTATGGCGGCATCGCCAGTGGTGGTATGGTTAAATTTGTTGAAACGCTGGACATGAATAAGGAATTCAAGCCAACACTAAAAGGGTGGGATGATTCATATATAGTTCGAACAAGCAATATTGATTATATGCGTAAATATTTAAGTGATGATCGGGTGCAAAAGCTTATTGAATTAATGAAAGAGGATAAGCTCTGGGTTGTTCTTATATTTGCCGATGGTCAGGGCTTACTGCGTATTGATACTCCTTTGGCGATTGATACTCCAAAGAAAATGGATGAACTGGTTAAGAAAATGATAGCGGTGGCGCGCATCCTTGAATTAAAGAATGGTGAGTCTAGTGATTTAAAGCGTCAAATAACTGGATCTAATGAAAAGCAAAAGACATTGAATGTTGATGATGATTTCTTGGATGATGATATCGGACTTGAACTTGAAGATTAAATTCTAATTGCTACTTACACAATCTATCTAACAGATCCAAGGTTTCTATAAATTAACATTTATTCTTCGGCCACACCATCAAGCTCCGCCATCAATTTATCAATATCATCTTGAGATATTGCCTGATCCGCAAGCTGCGGGCCATTTAACAGCTTTTCATCATCACTACGGATATCTTCCTCCTCTGGCAGACCCGACACTTTAACGCCAAGAACAGATACAAGCTTATCAATTTTTTCTTCGATATCATGAAATGTTTTAACAACCTTAGAGACGCGCTGTCCTGTAACATCTTGAAACGAACAAGCTTCGAAAATTTTCATTACTTCTGCGGATATAGTATCACCATCATCACCGCCCACCGCGCCAGCTTTTTCCAAGATAACATCACAGCAATCCATAATAGTCCCCGTAGCTTCAGACGTTGCCTCAACAATAGCGTCAAGCTCATCAGTTGCACCTGGTATATGCTTACCAGTGATATCAGAAGGCCTTGCCAAACCCATATCACGGCGGGTTTCCTCAATCACAATAAGTAAATCACGAAGTTCTGTTAAAATGCCAGATAATGACACCTGCTCATTCTTTCCAACCTTATCAATAACAGAGGAAATAATACTAACTATTCTCTCTTTTTTGTTATCCGAGGTCTCATTAAGTGATGCTTCTGACATATATTTTACCCTATAATTATTACAAATAAATATTAAACAATATTAGAATTCACCCAAAACAGCACTAATCTTAGTCTTAAGTGTTTCCGCATTAAACGGCTTCACAATATAATTATTAACACCAGCTTGCTTTGCAGCAATAACATTTTCAGTTTTGCTCTCAGCCGTAATCATAATAAATGGCACAGTTTTAAAAGCCTGATCAGATGTTCTTACCTTTTTCAAAAATTCAAACCCTGTCATAGGTTCCATATTCCAATCTGATATAACAAGTCCATAGCTCTTTGATTTAACTTTTTCCAAAGCCATAGTACCATCGGTGGCTTCGTCAATATTATTAAACCCAAGCTGTTTCAAAAGATTTTTAATAATCCGTAGCATTGTCGTATAATCATCCACGATCAATACATTCATATTCATATCTACAGCCAATTTTATCTCCTTATTTTAAAAGACATTATCAAAAACAAAAACTTTACACAGTAATAAACTTAAAAAAGTATGCACTTAAAAAGTTAACACATCGTAAGCAACATGCAAAAACATAAAAACTCACGACTTCATAATATACAACATCAATCTAAAGTGAAGAGAAAATATAATATTTAAGGTAAATCATCTCAATGTAGGCAGGGTTTTTTGCTCGGCGAGCATAATAGTAACTGTGCGCACACGCTCTGGATTCATCGCGGCCAAAACAGGTGATACCTTACGTTCAGACATTTTTGATATAACAGAGAGCAGCACATCAATGTCAAGCGTGTCAAAAATCCGCGCAGCGTCTTTAGGCTTCATACCTTCGTAAATTTTAACGAGGCTGTTTATACGCTTATTTTCTTCATCTGATTGACGATTAAGCAAATCTTCTATTTCATTTTTTAACTTGCTAAGCTCTTGATATTTCCGCGTTAACTCTTGCTCTGCTGCCTTTAACAACGCATCACGAGCATCAGCGTCTCTTTCCCGCTTATCCAGCGCATCACGTCTTTTTGATAAATCCTTAAATAGCTCAAACTTTATACCAGTGGCATTTGTATCCGCATCACTTGCATCGCGCCATTTAGGTGATTTAGCTTCCTTACCATCAACAACATGCACATCCTTAGCTTTATCAGTTTTTTTCTCATGCTTTTTGTCACTAGTATCAGCGTCATCTTTCGGTTTTTCCTTTGCCTCCGCAAATGCTGTAGCAGAAATATTGGATACACCTGTAACCACCTCTGTCAAACGCACAGAAAAAGCAATTAAAGCAACCATAATCAATAAAGGTAAAAGCTTGCTCATTTAGCGAGCCCCCTTAGGATTGCCGCGTTTAGCACTGCGTAGGGCGGCAAAAAGCTCCTGCTCTGCCTGACTTTGCAAGTTATCTGGCATGCTATCATCCTCGCCATCCCAGGCGTCGTTGCTAACAGATGCATCCAAATGATTCTCCAAACCTTCGATATTATCAAATTCACGATCTTGTATCATAAAAGTAGGTAGCTCTGAGCCCTCTTCATTATCAACTTTTTTAAGCGTAGATTTGTAATCTTTTTTCCTGCCGCGAACGGGTGAGTGTATCTTTTCTTCATTACGCGCAGACATAATAGGATTAGAGCGTTGAGCTACTTCCCTATTACGCTCGGCAAGTTTTTCAAGCCTTTTGGCCATATTTTCGCCTGCCTCATTAATAATTAGAAGCTCTTCAGACATTAGTTTTGATTGCTTTATCAATTTATCAAGCTCGGCGGCTTCTTTGCCACTCACCTGTTTTAAAGTGTTAACTGACCTCTCGGCCTGATCAATGCTGGATAAAAGACTGGTTATTAAGCCATCAAACTCTCGGCGATGAGCCTTAAAATCACTCAACCCCTTTGAAAGGCGCATAACATAAAATATAGTTGTTAGGAGAAACACCAAAACAATAACATCTAAAATTAGACCTGTTAATTCACCGATCATAAATCGCCCTCTTCTTGAGGTTCTATATAATCTTCAATGCGTACGGCAATATGTTCCTGTTTTTGCCCCACAGGCCCTTTAAACATAGGAAAATGACCGCAGCGCAGTTCAATATCTTCGTTAACATATCTATTTAACATTAATTGATCGCCAACTTTCCAGTTCAGCATTTCACCAAGAGGAACAGCCATTTCACCAAGAACAGCTTGCAACTGTACATCTGTCTTATGAAGCTCTTCGGTAAGATGGGTTTCCCAAATAGAGTCACGACCAAATTTTTCACCCATAAACATCTGTAAGAGCAGCTCACGGATAGGCTCTAACGTAGCGTAAGGAATTAGAATTTCTACCCGTCCGCCCCGCTCACCCATATCAACGCGCAGCCGCGTAAGTACGCAGGCATTACCGCTTTGAGTGATTGTGGCAAAACGAGGATTAGTCTCAACGCGATCAAGGTTAAAGCTAACTGGAGAGAGCGGATCAAACGCCGATGATAAATCTGTTAGCGCAACATGCACCATTTTCTCAACCAATTTACTTTCAATTGTTGTATATGGCCTGCCCTCAACACGTATAGAGGATTCCCCCTTACGACCTCCTAGCAGCACATCAACAATAGAATAAATCAGCGCACTATCTGTAACCATAAGGCCGTTATTATCCCATTCCTCCGCCTTAAACACCGAAAGCATGGCAGGAAGCGGGATAGAGTTAATATAATCACCAAAGCGTACAGTTGAAACCTGATCCAAACTAACTTCAACACTATCACTAGTTAGGTTACGCAAAGATGTAGACATTAGACGCACCAAGCGATCAAACACAATATCAAGCATCGGAAGACGCTCATAATTGACCATGGCAGAGTTAATCAGCGCCATGACTCCAGAAGTTTCACCGCTATCACCACCATCATCATCAAAACCGAGAAGACTATCAATTTCCTCCTGATTTAGAATGCGGGTGTTGCCCTCTTCGTCTAGCCCTTCTTCGCCCTCACTAACAGCTTCAGCAGAATCTGCATCACCATCACCATCGCCTTCACCGCCCTCATCATCAGCCATAGAAGCCCATTCATCCATCATGGCCTGCTCTTCGTCGCTCATTTGCGATTTTTCATCTGTCTCTGTATCGCTCATGTCAATATTCTTAACCTTAATAATTTACATTTTCACCTGCACTTAATATTTATACAAAGCAAAATGCATGCCACGCTTATTTTATATCAATATACTATATTAAAAGGCTAAATGCTACTGTATGAGAATTTCTTGGAATAATACATCCTTAACCTCTATAGGAGATGTTGCTTGATTAACTCGCCATAACAGCTCCATTTTAAGGCGGTAAATACCGGCAGAGCCCCTTAAATCACGCAGCCGAAGCTCTCTTAAATAGGTTTGAAACTGATCTATAACGCGCGGAATTATTGCCTCAACCTCAGCTTTTTCACTGGCATCCTCTAACTCTAATTGAATAGTTAATCGCAAGTGCCTTGGCATTCCATCGTCCGTATTAAGGTTTACAATCATCGAAGGAATAGCAAGGAACGCAGATTCCTCATCACCATACCCTTCTTCACCATCTTTGGATTTTTTATCTTTTTTCTTGTCTTTTTTCTTGTCACTATCACCATCTTCTTCGATATGCTCGCCTTCTTCGCCCTCGACAACAGTTTCAACGCCAAGTACAGAATCCAACATTCCCATGAAGTAAGCCCCTGCGCCCCCTCCAATAAGCAATACTATAGGCACAATAATCATAAGCAGCTTTTTCTTACCGCCCTTTCCACTACCGTCTTCGCCTTCTTCACCCTCGTTTTCAGCATCGCCATCTAAAGCTTCATCATCATCTGCCATTTTATTATCTCATCTAAAGTTATATTATAGAGTGTGATTATAAAACAAAC
>JAMONE010000215.1 GCA_027066695.1 Micavibrio sp.
CAATGTTAAGTCCACAGTGCGCGTTGAGATTATTTGTAACCCGTCAAGCCCTGAAATGTATAAAGCCTTTTCCGAAAAAACAATGGAAGCAACCGTTCGCGCGATGACAAAAGACACCATCATAGAGGCATATGAAATAAACTCACGCCAAGGTGAGGGCTATCGTCAAACAGGCTTGCTTGGCAAAGGGCGTAAAGGACTAAGCGAGACAATCTATATCGCTCAGCTTTGGGTAGCGGAAAACTCTATTATGTCAGTAGAAGCCGAGCTTATGGGCGAGCAATCAGCCGAATCAGATCAGTTATTCGCCGATATTTTGCGCACAATTGGCTTTGCTAAGGAAGTCAGGCAAGAAGATAAGTGAATTAGATTTCACATTCTTTTCTAGGATCAGAGATGTTAAGGGAATTATATTCATTAATATGCTTTGTCATATTCTCGCCCATACGACTTGAATAATTTCCTACAGAAAACTGCTCAAAACTAGCCTCTTCAAAATCAACAGGCTTATCCTGAGAATATTTAGCCAGTAACTCACCATTTGGTGATATTAATACAGCAAAACGACCATGCCCTTTTATTCTTTTTGTTTTTGCATCCTTATCAAACGGTGCGCGATATTCCTTTGACACATCATACGTCAAATCTTTTTCACCTGTTAAGCCGATAAAACTAATATTCCCTCTACCCTCAGAAGTTACATAGGCATCAACAAAACTTGTATCTGTTTCCCCCTCTTCAAGCGGACTAATAACCAGCACCTCTTTAATCTTCCTACCTGTAGCGCGTTCAGCCTGTTTTCTTGCTGCGGCTATATTAAGCAAGTCATTCTCACAACCTCCCCCTGGATAAGCACTATATGGTGTCGTAAAATATGCAATTACAAAGCTATCGAGTTGAAAAGCCTCACCTGTTTTATAATCAACCAGATCATTCAAGCTTTTACACACTCTACGATTATACTCGAAATAGTCTTTCTTACCACCAGCCCAAGCTGTTCCACCTGAAATTGCAGTAATAAAACCAGCCTTAAGAAAATCACGTCTCTTCATGTTTTAATGCCCCTCATGTCCATATTCCTGAAGATAATAATCTTCTAAGCTTAGGCCTGCCATCTCTGAATCTTCCATAGCGATATCCAAAGTATCCGATTCAAATGCATTTCTTAGCCACTCTTCAAAAGCCGCACCTGAACTATGCTCAACAGCAGCATGGCTAGCTGCGCCCGCTATATGTTCACCGCCATGCGACATAATAAGATTATCCCATGTTGTCGGCATAAAATTACCAGCCAATGTATTGGTAACTAAATCACCACCGATAGATAATAAACTACCTAATGCGTCAACAACCATACTTAACATTTCCCATGAGCCATGCGCTGTTTGCACAAGGAAATCACCAGCCGTCGCTCCTGTACTAGCAATAGAACTCAAACTATATGGATCAATTGGCATAGCAAAAGCTGGCGCGGCAAGCCCTATAACGCCCATCATTGCGCCCATCCATAATACATGTGTCACCCCATGTTTGACATGGTGCCCCATAGAACTTTCATTAAAGTCATGGGCTATATCGGGAGATCCCATTTTCATTCTCCTAATTTAAAATTACTATTATTTTGTATTTTTAAATAGAAGTTGGTGGTGCGCGGGATTGGAAGTAATTTTCTACTATAGGGGTAAATACAAAATACTTGCCGTTGATATATGTAAACTCACGGGGTGATTTCAAATTTACTACAGAAGAATCAGTAGTTACTTTTGCAATATTTGCATTGGTAAAACAAAAGGCACAATCATTTTTTTTCGCTGATCTAGGTGTCTTGCCATCTGTTTGATCATCCTCAATTTCAACAAGCTTTAATGTCCCATCAGAGCTACAAATTTCGATAGTATTTTTACCAGAAATAAACGCACAAGCGGGAGATATCCCTGCCATTAAAAAAGCAAAGACAAAAAAGACACTTAAAAATTTACGTACAGCTATAATCATTATTATAATCTTATAATGTATAAGGTGGAAAAAGCAAAGCAATAATTATGTGTTATGGGATTAAAAATTTAATCCGCTCCACCATTGCGAAAAAACCACTACGGCGGTTTGCACTTAAATGTTGATCTAGCCCTATTTTTTTGAACATAACATCAATATTGATGGACGCAATTTCCGATAGCTTCCTACCTTGATATGCTGCAAATAAAATAGCGACCAAGCCGCGTACAATATGTGCATCGCTATCCGCTTCGAACGTTAAAACCCCGTCTTTAACATCAGGCACAAGCCAAACGCGAGACGTACACCCGCGCACAAGGCTCTCATCGGTCTTTAATGCCTCATCCATATGCGGTAGCTCACGCCCTAAATCAATTAGATAGCGATAGCGATCCTCCCAATCATCAAACAGGGAAAAATTCTCGACAACTTCTTCTATTGATCCTAATCTCATGATCCTAATCTCATCACAATTTCCTTTTCACGACACCCTTTTACATGCAAATGAGTATTAAATCAAATAGGGGCTTGCACATACACCCCTCACTTGGCTAGATTACAATAGTAGCGATTCACAAAGGGATAGAAAGCCTTATAATCATGAGTAAATCATCAAGTTCATCAGATACGAAAAATACACTTTACTGCTCATTCTGCGGAAAGAGCCAGCATGAGGTACGCAAACTTATTGCTGGGCCTAATGTTTTCATCTGTAATGAATGTGTTGAGCTTTGCATGGATATTATCCGTGAAGAAGATAAGACTCAGATGGTTTCCACCAGTGACGGCGTGCCAACGCCAAGCGATATAAAATCTGTTCTTGATGATTATGTTATCGGCCAAGAAGGCGCAAAGCGTGTTTTATCTGTGGCGGTTCATAATCACTATAAACGCCTTGAGCATGGCGATGAAAAAGCCGATATTGAATTGGCCAAATCCAATATCTTGCTTGTTGGCCCTACAGGTTGCGGTAAGACATTGCTTGCTCAAACACTTGCCCGTATTCTTGATGTTCCTTTTACTATGGCGGATGCAACGACATTAACTGAGGCTGGTTACGTTGGTGAAGATGTTGAAAACATCGTGCTTAAGCTTCTGCAAGCCTCTGATTATAATGTAGAGAGTGCGCAGCGCGGCATCGTATATATTGATGAAATTGATAAAATCTCACGTAAATCCGATAATCCATCTATAACGCGCGATGTATCAGGTGAAGGCGTGCAGCAAGCTTTGCTTAAACTTATGGAAGGAACGGTTGCATCAGTTCCCCCGCAAGGAGGACGCAAACATCCACAGCAGGAATTTTTACAAGTCGATACATCCAACATTCTATTCATCTGTGGTGGCGCGTTCGCAGGCCTTGAAAAAGTTATTGCCGAGCGCGGTAAAGGCACAACAATTGGCTTTGGCGCAGAAGTCGCTGGGCCAAACGAAAAAAGTGTCGGTGAGCTGCTTAAAGATCTTCAACCCGAAGATTTGCACAGATACGGGCTTATCCCTGAATTTATTGGTCGTCTGCCTGTTATTGCCACACTGGAAGAGCTTGACGAAGATGCGCTGGTTACTATCCTGACCGAGCCTAAAAATGCGCTTGTAAAACAATATCAGAAGCTATTCGAAATCGAAGAGACCGAGCTTAAATTCACCGATGATGCTCTTATGGCTATTGCAGAAAAAGCGATTGAGCGCAAATCAGGTGCGCGCGGACTTCGCTCAATAATCGAGGGACTGCTGCTTAATACAATGTTTGAAATCCCTGATATGGACGATGTAACCGAAGTTATTGTTGAAAAAGACACTGTCGAAGAAAGCAAACAGCCCGTTTACAAAAAGTCAAAGAAGAAGAAAAAAAAGAAGAATAAAGCCGAAAGCACGCTTAAAGAAGCTGACAGCTCTAACGAAGACAGCAGTAATGATGACGAAAAAGAAGCTGGCTAATAATCAATATATCTCATGGATCGTATTTTTTATCGCAATAATATTTATTGCCGTGCCATGGTTTTCCATTCAAAGCCAATATCTGGTTAATGGCAATATCTCGTGGTTACTAATGGCGGCGGAGCGTTTATTGGACGGGCAAAGCCTTTCGCAGCATATTTATGAAACAAACCCACCACTTAGCATATTAATATATATTCCACATGTGCTGTTTTCCAAAGCATTGAACTTACCACCGCCCGTTGGCTCATTCTATCTAACATCAATTTTTGTTATAATATCAACACTAGCAACATATTCCATCATTAAAAATTTTACATTCCTAAATAATACTGAAAAAAAATCATTTATCCTCGGATACATAATAAGTATCACATTGATAACAACCTTATTTTTCTCAGACAGAGAACATTTTATTATCATGGCATTGATTCCATTTGTTCTATGCCAATACGCACTAACGCATCGCATAAACATCCCTAAAGCATTACTAATAACCGTTATGATTATCGGGGCTATCGCCATATTAATAAAGCCTCACTATGGTTTGATCCCTACTGTTTTCTTAATTGATCGTATGATTAAGCAAAAACGCTTTAACATCTTTTTTGATATAGATTTCATAGCTTTAAGCTCTATCACATTACTATATATTGGAATTATATTTGCATTCTTCCCTGATTACATACAAATAATATTCCCTGATGTCCTGAATTTGTATATGGCAAACAAACAGCCTAACATAGCCCTTAAATCAATTCAGTTACATCTATTTCTAAACGTAATCCTATTATTTACAGAGCTATTTAGAGAGGATCTTAGTAAAGAAAAAAAGCGGTTCTTACTATTTTTATATAGCTGCGCGGCATTATGCTTTATCCCTTATTTTGTGCAAATGAAAGGGTTTTACAACCATATAATACCAATTTACGCATTTTTTATATGTGCCATTACATTATCCATTACTTTTAGGGCGGAAAAATGGTTCAAAAACTATAAAATACTGCATTTCATCATCCCTTTTATTGTTATATTACTAATTTCTGCAATAATTAGCCCTTTAAACAAAGATTTCCCCAAATATAGTGATATACCGAATCTGCCAGTTGGCAAGTTTTTAGAAAAAGAATGTCCCAAACCATGTACTTTTTTTGTATTTCACGGCGATATAGAGATATTCAATCCAACTGCTGTATATATGGGCTACACACACGCATCGCGCTTCCCCTCTCTTTGGTTCCTACCTAGAATATTGGGTGAGTTAACTATAGATAACCAAAATAATAAATATAAAACCCTAAAAGATAAATATACCAGATACATCATAGAAGACATTGAGCATTACAAACCATCAATAATATTAATAGCCAAGGATATACCAATAGGAAATATTAAAGCTTTTAATTTTATTGAGTTTTTTGGCGAGAATAAACGTCTAAAAGATATTTTAACTAATGAATATTCACAAG
This sequence comes from Micavibrio sp., assembly GCA_027066695.1. Classification (GTDB taxonomy): domain Bacteria; phylum Pseudomonadota; class Alphaproteobacteria; order Micavibrionales; family Micavibrionaceae; genus UBA1672. The sequence goes on from JAMONE010000215.1 coordinate 5,403, forward strand.
AATCTATATTCAAGTTTGATAGAAAGGAGTATTTCAAAGGAACTACATTAGATGAAACTTATATACTGAAATACTATATATACAAAAGAAAGCCAAATATTTAGCTCTCACCTTGATCCACAGATCTCTTCTTAAATACAAACAGCCAAGATCCCATATAATTCCAAGACATCGCCGCCATAATTGCAAAAATCTTGGCAATATAAATATGAACATAAAAAGATGCTATATAAATCGCTATACTGCTGACACATAAACCAACCACAGCGACCAAAATAAATGATATAACTTGCCTTAAAATTTGCCCGCGTTTCAATGATTTAAAAGTCCATAGCGCATTGAAAACAAAGCTATTTATTACCGCAACAAGAAAAGCACTGATGTGAGCAAAAACAAAATAAATTTCAAAATGCTGATACAAAATATAAAATACAGTAAGGTCTATAACCGTGTTAGATGCTCCAACAACAGCGAATTTACTAAAATTTTTATAATGACTTTTTAGAATATTTATCATAAATTCACCATCTAAACAGCTTCGGAGTTAATCATTGTTAAGCGCGTTAAAATTAAATTTTAAATACCACCCTGCCATCACTCTGGCAATAATCACATTATTAACATTAATATGGGCAAATAACTACCTCAATGTGCATATGGATCTTGATATAGGCTGGCTGCTTCAATGTTTAGAGCGTTTTATCGCTGGCGGTAAATATGGCATAGATTTCTACGAATCCAACCCCCCACTTAGCTTTCTTATATATCTGCCCACACTTCCATTATATAGCTACCTGCCAATAAGCCCACAAGTTTCGGTTTTGATAACCTTTGCAGGCTATATGACGATTGCTAATTTCACGATTTATAAGCTATTCAAGCATCTTGATTACGAAATATCGGAAATTTGCATTATCATAGCTGCCCTAATCATTGCACAAAGCTGGGTTGCGGGAATATCATTTGGTTCAAAAGATCATCTGATATTTGTGTTTTTACCTGCTATTTGCTTGCTCCAATATATGATTACAATCAATAAAAAGCCAAGCACAGCAATTATGATTCTGGCTATTATAATGGGCGGCATTGCTATATGCTTAAAGCCGTATTACGCCATAGTGCCTGCGCTGTTTTTTGCTCATAGATTATTCATCTCGCGCTCGCTCGTAAAAACGATTATATCA